>JBKJQK010000199.1:0-15288 GCA_046594095.1 Anaerolineae bacterium
GCGTGCCGTTGACATACAGCCGCAGTTGGCCCGCGTCGCGCTGAAAGGCAACATGCGACCATTGTTCCGGGGGGAGGGCGCGCCCAGCCATGACGAGATCGCTGTTGGTGTTGTAAAGGGCCGGCTTGCCATCCACCAGCCCCATCCAGGGCCGTCCAGCGATGGCAGAGCCCAGGATGGGCCGGTAGGTCGGTGTGCCATTGCCCGTCGTCTTGCGCGGATAAACCCAGCCCATGATCGTAAATGAGGCGAACCCGGCCATCGAGCTCTCGATCGGGGGTAGGTTGATGAACTGCGATGTCCCGTTGAGGTCATAGCCGCCGTACACCTGGCCCGCGGCTTCGGCAGGGTCCACGCCGAAGTGGTCGGGCAATTCAGACAGGCTGTCCATGTGCCAGACGCTGTACGGCACTTCGTAGTATTCGTTCAGCCCGGTGTATCCGGTCGGGCGGACTGCGACTTCGTCCACCATGCCCTTGAAGAAGTTGCTTGCAACGGGGCCAGGGTCCCACTCCTGGCCGATCGAGAAGCGGCCGTCTACGGTGGGCTTCGACGTCGTCGTAAAGATGTTTGTGATTTGCCCATCGACCCACAGTTTGTGTTGGCCGGGGGACGTGTAGTTGAGGAGCACCCATAGGTGGTGCCACTGGCCCCGGGTGTAGGTCAGCGGGGATGTGGTCTGAATCGATCCGTCAAACAGGCGCGCCTTGAATCCGGTCGTGCCGTCCGCGACAATGCCCAGGAGCAGGCGGTTGTCGTAGGTGTTCCCGTTGAAGGCGAAGACATACTGCTCGGTCCCCGGCGTCCCAATATCGGTGTCAGGTTTGATCCATCCGCCGAATGACAGGCTGTTGCCCGAAGTCAGCGTGGAGGCGGCCAGCGCGCTGACTGCGTCGGCGGTGACGTAGTCGTTGATGCCGTCGAAGCGGGCGGCCACACTGTCGCGCCCAGGCAGGCCCGTCACCAGGCAGCTCGCGCCGCCGCACACGCCCGCCGTCCGCAAACAGCGTTGCGCCGGGACGCTCGTCGAACTTGAAGCGGGCCAGCACCGACGTGCCCTGATAGAGGTTTGTGACGTCCGACCCCGACAGCGCCCGGCGGTACAGGCGGACATCCTCCAGGTCGCCAATGTATGGCGTGGAGTTGTTCGCGAACGTGTAGGTGAGGGTGGCCGTATCGTCATAACCCGTCCAGAACCCGCAGGCAGGATGGACGGGATTGGTCGAGAAGCGCTGCGTCTTGGCGAGCGCATACGACGGATCGGCCGTCGACATCAGGATCCAGGGCAGGTAGCTGGACCCGATCATGAGATCGTCATCGCCATCGCAGGTCGAGTGATCGCTGCCATTCGTATCGTTCTCACACACGCTGATGAAGGCGGTGTCTTCGAACGTCCGCCAGCCTGTGGGGAGGGTGAAGCGCGCCCCGTCGGTGCCGGTGCCGGTCCAATAGGTCGTGTTGGCGCCGTCTTTCGGGGTGTAATAGTTGATGTCGTACTCGCCGTCGCCGATGCCATCGGCCTCGCAGGCGAGGTCGAACTGGTCAAAGCGGAACTTGGCCGTCTGGGAGGTCCGGCCGACGTCGAATTGCTGATAGCCGCTGCCCGGACGGCTGCTCCCGAAGTTGAGCGCGCCCGCATTGACGTTGTCGACGTAGACCGTCGCGACTGAGTTGCTGCTGCCGTTGACCCGGTCAAAGCTAATCACCAGATGATGCCACTTACCGTCCACCGGCATGGCGCCGGCCAGATCCTGCTGGACCCAAGTCGAGCCCGTGCCGTAGCCAAAACGCAGCGTCGTGCCGATCTGTTGGATCGATGGATACCCGTTGATCTCGCCGCTGCGGTAGCCCAGCACGCCGTGCAGGCCATACGTCGCGAACGGGTCCGGTTGCAGCCAAAGCGACAGCGTGAAGTCGGTGGCGCTCAGGTCGTAATCGGTCCTGGGGCCGATGTCGCGGCGGTCATAGATGTTTCCGCCGAAGTTGAGGGGGGCGTTCGACCGGTACACCAGGTCGGCGTCCTGGCCCGTCTCAGGCTTGTACGGCACATCGACGATCGCGCCGAGGGTCTGCCCGATTTCATAGGCGCCTGACGCAGGCACCGCCGTAAACGAAAGGGTTCGGGTGATGACCGGCAGGGCCTGCCGCGGCGCGATCTTGAGATTGGTGGCCGCGGTCGCGCCAGTCAGAAACACCGGTGTGGTGGTTTGCAGAACGCCTTCGATGTTGCGGGTTAGCAGCTTGCTTTCGAGCTCCACCTCGTAGACAACAGGCGCCCGTCCGTCAGGGTGGCGTCGGTGAGGTTGTACATGTTGAAGTACGCGTTGACCATGCCTGCCGCGTTGAGCGGCCGGGAAAACATTACCAGCTCGTCGATGTAGCCAATCCAGGGTTCGTCAAGCGCGGTGGACTGGATCGGGGTTCCGGCCCCGATCAGCACTTCGTCGTTGGGCGCCGCTGTCAGGGCCGTCATGGTCCGCGTCACCGCCTCGGTCTGCGCGCTATTGACAAAGAAGCGCGCCACGGTCTGGGCGCCCACGGCCTCGACGGCCACCCCGACGTGGGTCCACGATCCGATCTGGATCTCGCGCAGGTCGGTCACCCCGTCGCCGTCCGTGTCGATGTTGCTGTCGTTGGGGTCGACAGAATAGCTGAGACCGTCGCCGTCGGCGTCGTTCAGCCAGGGGAATCGCGTCTTGCCAGTCTGGCCCCAGCTCAATGCGTAACCGCCACCCTGAGGCGTCAGGCTGTAGAAGCCACTCAGCGTCGTCGGGAACACATCAAAATCCAGATTGAGATCGAGGTAGTTGCTGGCGCTGCGCGCGCGCACATAGCAGATGGGGATGACCGGCGGCGTCCACGGCGGAATGATGTTCGGGATGACGATGCACTCCTGGGTGGGCGACGCGTAACCCTCGGCCAGATAGGCGCTGAGCGGCGCGTTGAGGCCGGGCGCGGGCAGCGTGAGCGGACTCTGGGTCTGGGTGATCGTCCACGTCTGCCGATATTGCTTATTTCCGAGCGCCACCCACGCGCCGGGATTCGCCCCCGGTTTGACCCGGTTGTGGATCTGGTTCTTCGGATCCTTCTCGGCTGCATTGACCACCGCATAGGTGAACGTGGCGTCCCGGGTGTTGCCTTCGTTGAACTGCCAGCCGTACAGAAAACCCAGCGGACTATCGAAGGACTCCGTCTTGATCGTATTCTCGAGACTCAGGTTCATTTTGAGCGAAGCGCCGGACACGAAGCCCGAGCTGGCATCGGCCAGATAGGGGTTGAAACGGGCGAACCGCAGCCGATGCGGATTGTTGAGGTCGATGATGTCGGTGGCGTCGTAGATGACGTACGCGACCCCCTCCGCCAGGATGCCTGATAACCCCTTGCATGTCCACTGAGCCGCCGCGTTGTCGTCGGCGGGCGGAAACAGGCCGCAGAAAAGGCTGATGACGCTGTCGATCAAGCCGAGGATGGCGACGATGATGGCGCCGATACCGGTGGTGGCCAGGGCCGCCAGAAGCACGCTCACGACCGCGGCGGCGGCGTAGGCGCTCTCGCGGTCGCCCGAGGCCGAATAGCTCGGGGACAGCGGGAGCATCTTCTCCATGCGGTCCCAGTAGTCGGTCAGGGGCATCGGCTCCCAGCCACCGGCGCCGCGCCGAAATGGCTTCCAACTGAGCGCCGCGGCCGTGACCGGCTCGATCTTGCTGGTCGCCGGACCTGGGTCAAAGTTGACCGTTAACACGCGGCCGCTGATGCCAACGTTTTCGACCGAGTCGGAGCCGACTGCCCGGTAGCGCTGCTCGTTCGCGATCAGGAAGGTCGGGAAGACCTGGGTGGTCGACAGGCCGAGGGTCGACGAAAATGGGAAGATGCCGTTCCCAAACGCCTGGTTGAGCAGGCTGGGGATCACCGACTCCGACAGGCCGCCCATCTCGCCCGGGTGGGCGAAACTGGCGGTGACGACGTTGAAGGCGTCGGCAGCAATCCCCCAGCGCTGGGTGTTGGTGCTGGCCACGCCTGAATCCCAGCGGGTCTTGATGTCGGCGACGCGCAAATCGCGCTGCGCATCGGTGACGCCGGCGCAGGCCAGGCCCGTGCCCGCATCGCAATCGACCCCTTCTACAAAAATGCGCTGCAGGCCGTTGGCAAGGTGCCACAGATTGTCATCCCACTCGACCAGATGGGCTTCCCTTTCAGCCGCCGAGTCGGATTCGGCCGCCGGGTCTTCATACACGATGGCGACATCGACGCCCTGGTCTTCGGTCACGAGCAAGCCGCTGACAACCCACGACTCGTCCCGGTACTGGTGCACGACCCGTTGCTGGTCAATCACCGCGTCGGGACGGCCGCAGTCGGCATCGGGACACGCGTCGGTCAGCACGGTGACCAGCCAGACCAGATTGACGGTGTGGCTGATCGTAGCGCCCGAACTGTGCTGGTAGAACATGCGCCCGTTGAAGGCCTCGGTCTTGCCGGACACAGGGTCAGTCGCCAGCGAAAGCGGCACCAGCGCCGAGAGCGTTCCGTCCGCGTTTTCGCCGACGCTGATCTGATAGCCGGCCAGTTTGGCGACGTCAATGACGGTCGACAGGCTGCCATTGACGAGATTGCCCAGCGACTCGCACAGGATGGTCTCGCCTGCCCGCTTCAAGCGCAGAATATGCGCGCCGTCCACGATATTGCTGAGATTGGCCACGGGTATCGGCGTCGATACGGCCGGCGTAATGCTCGCGAGCGTGAACACGGGCGCGCCCGGGCTGACGCAATCTCCCGCCAGAACTGTGGCCGAGTAGGATCCCGGCGCGCTCAGGTCGAACCGGAAGGCCGGGCTGCCCGTCTGGGACATGCGGAGCGACCCCAGCCGTTCCAGCGGCTCCTGCAACAAAACGGTCATCTTTGTGGTGCCGTTCACCAGTTTGGGGATCGGGGCGCAGAACGGCCGGCTGTCCAGAATGAGCTTGAGGACGTGGCCGCCGTTGGCGTAGTCGGCCAATCGGGTCGGCGGCGTGAAGACGTCGCCGGTGGACGCATCGGGGCCGGTCCACTGAACCGCGTTGGCCAGGCACGTGCCCTTGCCGATGCTGAGCGTGCCGGGCGTTGCGCCGGCGATGCTGGTCGCCGTAAGCGTGATGGCCGCGCCGTTGGGCTCAAGGGCGATCGCGCCCATAATCCGCCCGCCGCTGTTGAGCGCCAGTGTCTGTGACGGCGCCGTTCGGGGCAGGTCGAGGGTGTCGCCGGGCATTCGACGCCATCCAACAGACCATCCCCGTCCGTGTCGGCGTTGAGCGGGTCGGACCAGCGACGGGTCACGCCACCGGGCATCAGGAAGCCTTTGACTTCGGCCGCATCGGTGATGCCGTCGCCGTCGGTGTCCTTTGCCTGCGGGCGCGTGCCGAGGTAAAGCACCTCTTCGGCGTCGGTCAGTCCGTCCAGGTCGGTGTCGGCGTAGAACGGATCCGGGCAGGCCGGATCGCCGTAGTTTGTGCCGGCATACCAGCCGCTGCGGGTCGGACAGATGTCGACTTCCGCGTCGTCGGACATGCCGTCTCCATCCGAGTCGGGATTGGCGCTGTTAGTGAACCAGGGCCCCTCGAGGCTGTCCTCGAGGCCGTCCTCGTCGGTGTTGGGGCCGTCGAGGAAAAGGGCGAGCGGCGCGGTTTGGCGCCCCGCAGGCGGGGCAGGCTTTTCCGAGGCGGGCGGGGTAGGCTTGTCTGCCACGGGCGCGCCACTCAGCGGAGAGCGGGTTGGGTCAAAGGGTGGCTTGTCGTCGTCGCGCGCCGCGGCCTTATCGGGCGCGGTCTGGGTCAGGACCGGGAAGCGCTCGGTAAAGCGCCGCAACTGCTGAAGGTCCATGCCGGAGTTGAGCGGCGCGAACGCGAGCTGCACGGACAGCATGGCCAGCAGCGGGCGCGCGACGCGCTTTGGGCGCCACACAATCATGGCGATCGCCGCCACCAAAACAAGCGCGAATAGGCCGCCTCGAATCGCCGTCCGTTGAGCGTCGCCTGAAGCGATGACGGCCGACAACTGGCCGCCGAGTTCCTCGAGGCCGGCCGCTCCGAGTGACTTGGCAGGCGGGTCGAAATCCAGGAAGGTGGTGACGATGCTGCTGCGGTCGCGTTCGCCGTTGGACTTGAGGGGAAACTCGAGATCGACCTTCAGCCGGAGCGGCATGCCGGCGGCGTCAAGCCAGGCCTCGCCTGTGGCCGCCATCCGGCGAAACTGGTCGCTGCTCGCGAGTCGAACGCCAGCGGGCAGGTCGCCGCTGCGCTCGAGTTCGGCCTCCATCTGCTTGCGCATCGTGTCGGCGAATTGCTCGCCGTTGAGGGTGAAGCGATAACGGTCGAACACGATACTTGCCGCGGCGCCGTCGGCCCGGGGAACCTCCTTGCGCTCGCGGCCAAGGAAGTAGACGTTTTCGGCGGCGGCGAGAAAGGCCACCGCATCGCCGGCAGGCGCAAAGGCGGCGCTGACGTCGCCGATGGGCTTCCACTCGGCAGTTCGCGAAGTGCGGCCGAGCGCCTTCGACCCCTCGATTCGGACTTCCAGGGCGCGTTCGGGGCGGAGCGCCGCGGTGGGGTCGTCCCATACGGTCAGTTCGAGGACTCCGGCGGCGCGATCGCTCATGCCTTGCGCGACGATCGTCTGGGTGCGGGCGGTGTGTCCGGCGGCGGTGATCCGGGCGGCCGGCAGGGTCGTCTGGGTGACCCGCGTCTCGAACTTGTATCGGCCGGCTTTCTCGGTCCGGGCCCAGGCGTCTCGCAGCGTGCTCGGCCCTGGATCCTTGGCGGCGAGAGGTTGCTGGCTGAGTGTGGAGAGCGCCAGCGCGCCAATCACAAGAACGGGCAACGCCCGCAGAATAAAACGTCGCCCCTGGTTCATGCGAAGACCCCCCGCGGAAAGTGCCGCGACTCGAACGTTCGTTACAAAACGCAGGCTGCGCGGCCTGGGATGTTGGGATCGCAAAGAGGGCGAGGCAAACGGGTCCCCCACCAGTTGCTTTGCGACAGCGGACGAGGATAGCAACGATGGCGGTTTCTGCCTATCGCGCAATTTCCGTTCTTCGTTCTTCTGTTAAGTGAGTTGCCGTAACTGCTCAGGCCCGGTGCGCCGCGCGCCGAACTCTTGCGACTGGCAATCCGAACGCGCCCCACCGGGCCTGAACCGGCAAAAGAGTGATGGGGCGGGTGAGGAATCCTTGTGACGGACGGCGGGATGGCCGTGAATCGGCGTTCGCGCGCGTGAGCCGATTCTCTTTCCGGCGCGGTTGCGTCGCAGAGATACTTCGCTCGGCCGTGACGTATGCGCCTGTGTCGGCTCGGCGGCCGCGCTGCGCATGACATAGCCATCGATAAGAACCCCGAGCGGAGAGCGTATGAATGACTTATTTTTGCCTGTCTAGCTGTTTATGCGGGTCGCTGGATACGGGAATGCGGGCACCTGCATACCGGGTGACTTGAAAGCGACCATAGAAGTTCCTGACGAGCTTTGTCGCCGGGTAAAGGCCAGGTCGGCCCTTGCTGGGCGGACGGTCCGCGAAGGCACCATGGCGCTCTACCAGTCCTGGATAGCAGAAGAGGCGGCGGGCGCTTCCCCGGAAATGACGCCCGAGCGCCGGGTGGATGAGTGGATTCGTCTGGGTGAAAGAGCGCTTCGTGACGCTCCGCTGGCGCAAACGGCCCGCAAGGCACTTGAGGACGACCGGAACCGCGTTGAGGCGCGATCGCAAATGCTGACCGAAGCGACGATGACCTCGTGGGATGGCGAACTCGCGACCCGCGCCCGCGCGATGACACCGGGCGCGTGGCGTTATGCCAATCCCGTATTGAGGCGGAACTGCTTCCTACAGGCTCTCGCGCTCGGGCTCGCGAAGCGGAATTACTCGCCGAAGCCACTCCAGCTCGCGCGGGCCGTCGTAGCGCCCGCGCGCATAGCGCCAGGATGCCGCTGCCCGCAGGATCGCCTTGCCCCAGGCCGGCGTGCGGACATCCTGGACGGTCGGGAACCGGCACTGCAACACCCGCCTAAAATCGCGGACGCGCAGGCGCACGCGGGGGGTGAGCCAGGGCGCGTCGCGGTGACAGACGTATTCGATCCAGCGTGGTTCGGTCCATTCCTCGGGTGTCGTCGGCAGGGCGGGTCCGCCCGGCCCGTAGGTCTCGAGGACTGGCAGGCGCGGCCCATCAGCGTGCGCGCGCGCGGCCAGCGGGTCGCGCTGGGGCGTTGGGCTGTAGAAATACAGGATGACTTCACACTCCGGGTGGATGGCTTTTAGCCGGCGGATGAAGGCGAGCGTGGTCTCGATTTCGCCCTCGGGATCCTCAGGCCCGCCCAGGACAAACGAGAACTCCGGGATGACCCCATGGGCCCGGCAGCGGCGGGCCGCCTCGAGCGTATGTTCAGCGGTCGTCCCCTTCTTCATGCTGCGCAACACGCTGTCGCTGGCGGCTTCGGCCCCGATATAGGCCATCCGCAATTTGCTGGCCTCGATCCGCGCCCAGGTTTTGTCCGAGAAGCCGGCCAGGGCGTCGGCTCGGGCGTAGCACCACCAGGGCAGGGCGACGCCGGCCATGGCCTCCAGGATCTCGGCGCTCGATTCCTCGCGGTCGAAGAAGTTGTGATCGTAGAACTGGATGGCCGTGGCGCCATACCGGTCGCGCAAGGTTCGCATCGCTTCCGCGATTCGGGCCGGGCGCGAGAGGCGAGTCTGGCCGTTGAACATAGACACCACGCCGCAAAAGACGCAGTGATAGCGGCAGCCGATCGCGGCCTGGTGGACGGCCGTCCGCGCGCCCAAAAAGCTTGGCCGAAGATAGCGCCCGACGTCGCCCAACCGGTCGTAGGGCAAGGGCGGATAGTCGTCGGCGCCGCGTAAGGGGCGGTCCGGGTTGTGGACGATGCGGTCGCCATCCTTCCAGGTCAGACCGCGCACCGCGCGCGGAGAGCCGGCTTCGAGGAACTCGAGCAGCGCATCTTCTCCCGGGCCGCGCGCGCAGACATCGACATACGGCGCATTGATGGCGGCCGACGTGTAGAGGGTGGGAAAGTAACCGCCCCACACAATCGGCACATCGGGGTGGGCGGCCCGAACCGCGCTCGATATGAGAATGGCCGGCGCGACCTGCGGACCGGGCATGACCGTCAGGCCGACCGCGGCGTGCGGGGCTTCGGCCAGGGCGCGCAGCGCGGTCCCGGTCGCGTCGTCGTCGACGTTGCCGTCGATGATCTGATACTCGTAGCGGCCCTCCATTGCGGCACCCAGCGCAAGCAGCGAGAGCGGCAGGCGCAGGCTGTTGCGCGAGGCCATGCGCGGGTTGATCAGCAGGACGCGACGCCGCATCGGGCGAGTATACGGCGGCCGGCCCCAACCGCTACGAACGCGGGCGCTCGAGCTGGTGCTGAATCAGCTTGGCGACGAGGGCCGTCCAGCCGGTCTGATGGCTGGCCCCCACACCCCGGCCTGTGTCGCCGTCAAAATACTCGAAAAACAGCACCAGGTCCTTCCAGTGCGGGTCGTTCGCCCGGGCGAGATGGCGCATCGAGGGCCGCCCGCCATCCGCGCCTGGGACAAACAGCCGGATCAGCCGCTGCGACAGGACGTCCGCGACCTCGGCCAGGGTGAGATACACGCCCGAGCCGGTCGGGCATTCGACCTTGAAGTCGTCCCCAAAGTAGTGATGGAACTTCTGGAGCGATTCGATCAACAGGTAGTTCACCGGCATCCAGATCGGACCGCGCCAATTGGAGTTTCCGCCGAACACGCCGCTCCGGGATTCCGAGGGCTCATAGCGCACTTCGTGGCGCAGCCCATCAAGGCCCAGAACAAAGGGATGGGCTTCATGCGTTTTGCTCAGCGCCCGGACGCCATAGTCGCCCAGAAACTCATCCGGGTCGAGCATGCGGCTGAGCAGGCGCTTGAGGCGGTGCCCGCGGGTCAGCGCCACCAGCCGGCGATCCTCCATTCCCGGGGCGGACCAGCGCGAGATCAGGCCGGCCAAATCCGGCCGGTTCTCCAGAAACCAGGCCATCCTCCGGGCAAACGCCGGCAGTTTGAGCAGGATGTCGGGCTCGATCGTCTCTACGGCGAAAAGTGGGATCAGCCCGACCATGCTGCGGATCTTGAGGGGAACGTTGCTCCCATCCGGAAGATGGAGCACGTCATAGAAGAATTCGTCTTCTTCGTTCCACAGCGGGGTGCCATCGCCACCCATATTGTTCATGGCCGCCGCGATGTAGAGAAAGTGTTCGAAAAACTTGCTGGCGATATCCTCGTAGGCCGGTCGGTGCTGGGCAAGCTCGAGGGCGATCTTCATCATGTTCAGGCTGAACATCCCCATCCAACTCGTGCCGTCGCTCTGCTCGATGTGGCCGCCGGTCGGGAGCGGGGCGCTCCGATCGAACACGCCAATGTTGTCCAGCCCGAGAAATCCGCCCTGGAAGACGTTCTTGCCCTCGCTGTCCTTGCGGTTCACCCACCAGGTGAAGTTGAGGAGCAGCTTATGGAAAACGCGCTCCAGAAAATCGAGATCTCCGGTGGCGTTGGGATGCGCCGCCCGGCTTTGCCGGCGGTCCATCTGAAATACGCGCCAGGCCGCCCAGCCCAGGACGGGCGGGTTGACGTCCCCGAAAGCCCACTCGTAGGCGGGTATTTGACCGTTGGGGTGCATGAACCACTCGCGGGTGAGCAGCTCGAGCTGATGCTTGGCGAACTTGGGATCAGCCAGCGCGATCGGGATGCAATGAAAGGCCAGATCCCACGTCGCATACCAGGGGTATTCCCACTTGTCCGGCATCGAAATGACATGGGCGTTGCTGAGGTGCCCCCAATCGCGGTTTCGGCCGCGCCGCCGCGCCTCAGGAGGCGCCGGTTGGGCGGGGTCTCCTGACAACCACTGCCGCACATCGTAGTTGTAGAACTGCTTGCTGCAGATCAGGCCGGCCAGCGCCTGGCGCTGAATGCTGAGGAGTTCCGGCCGGGCGGCGAGGCTTTCCGCTAGCGCGCCCCGATTCAGGCTCGCGTAGTAGGCGTCCGCCTCGCGGATGCGGTCCTCGAACACGCGATCGAAGTCCGCGAAAGTCGGCCGGTCAACCGCTGGATCGTGGGGATCGTCCGTTTTGCGTAGCCGGACCCGGATCGAAATCTGCGCGCCCGCCTCGATGGTCCGGGCGTAGACCGCCGCCGCTTTCGTCCCTGCGCCGGCTGGATTCACCGCGGACCGATCGCCCTTGATGACGAAATCGTGGAAGGCGTCTTTGACGAACGGGGATGGATTTGGCGATCCATACAGGCGCTCGACATTTGTGTCGTTGCCCGTAAAAATCATCTCATCGGCATCGTCGCACAGAAACTCGAGGCGGCCCAGGACGGGATGCGTGACGGTCAACGCTCGCGCCGGTTTTCCTGCGCCGTCTGCCGGGCGGACTTCCTCCAACATCGGGTTTGAAGAATCACGCCCCCAGGCCCAGGTATTGCGGAACCAGATCATGGGGAGGAGCCAGATCGGGGCAGCGTAAGGACCGCGGTTGGCGATTGTGTAACGCGCCAGCGTGTCGTCCGGTCCGGCCTTGGCGTACTCGACAAACACGTCAAAATAGCGGTTACCGTCAAAGATGCCGGTGTCGTCAATCTCATATTCGTTTTCGGCGCGGTTGCGCCGCGCGTTTTCTTCCACCAGCCGCTGATAGGGAAACTCGGCTTGAGGATATTTGTAGAGCATCTTGACATACGCGCTCGATGGCAGAGCGTCGATGTAGAAATAATGCTCTTTGACGTCCTCGCCGTGATTGCCCTGGGGCCCGGTCAGGCCAAACAGGCGCTCTTTCAGAATCGGGTCTTTGCCATTCCACAGCCCAGGCGCAAGGCATAGGTGCTGGCGATCGTCGCACCAGCCCAGCAGGCCGTCTTCATTCCACCGATACGCCCGGGAGCGGGCGTGATCGTGCGGGAAGTAGTCCCAGGCGCCGCCATCGGCGCTGTAGTCCTCGCGCACGGTTCCCCATGCCCGCTCGGCGAGGAAGGGCCCCCAGCGGCGCCAGGCCCGGTGGTTGGTATTCAAGCGTTCGTGTTCGGTCGGCATGGTGTTGGTGCGGTCTCCGCGTGAATGGTGCAGACACTATAGGCGGCGTTCCAAAGCGCGCAACTGGCCGGTCCGGGCGCGCATGGCCAGCCCGGCGATCAGGCAGGCCGCCAGAGCAATCAATCCGCCGGTCCAGTAGGGCGCCCCCGGCCCAATCCGGTCGAAGGCGATGCCGGCCAGAGCCGGCCCGGCGATCAGGGCCAGGCTTTGCAGCGCCTGCGCGCCGCCCATCACCTTGCCCTGGCTGCCCGGGTCCGCCCCTCTCGAAAGCATGGCATTGAGGGCGGGGATGGCCAGCCCACTTCCCGCGGCGGCCAGTCCAACAATCGGAAACAGGAGCGCGTCAATGGGCGCCGCCGCCACGCCCGCGAGGCTGATCGACATGATGAACAGCCCTATGACCATGAGCTTGCCTTCGCCGGCCCGCCGTTGCGCGGCTGGAAATACCACACCCTGAACGAGCACCGCGCAGATCCCGGCGACGGCAAACAGGCCGCCCATTCGGAGCGTGTCCCACCCGAACCGCGCCTGCGCAAAGAGCGGAAAATTCGTCTGCAATCCGGAGAAGGCGAGATGCAGCAGAAATAGCGTTAGCAGCAGCCGGGAGAGCCCCGGATTCCGGGCGAAGGCGGCGAACTGCGCCACCGGATTTAGCCGGTCCCATCGAATCGCCCGGGTCCGATGCTCAGCGCGCAGCGATTCGGCGAGCGTGAAATACCCGAACAGGAGGTTTGTCAGCGCCAGTGCGGCCGCAACCATGGCTGGCAGCCGCAGGCTGGACTGCCCGAGCAGTCCGCCCAGGGCCGGGCCGATCATGTATCCGAGCCCGAGCGCCGCTCCGATAAGGCCCATCCCGCGCGCCCTGTCGCTTGGCGGCGTGATGTCAGCCACATAGGCGTAGGCCGTGGGCAGATTGCCTCCCGTGATGCCGTCCAGGGCAATCGCCACCCCGATCCAGATCAGGGCGTCGGCCAGGCCCAGTATGGTGAAGGCAACCGCGGTACCGAATAAACAGGCCAGCAAGACCGGCTTGCGCCCGAATCGATCGGACAGCGCGCCCAGGACCGGCATCGACCCAAACTGGGCGAGCGCATACAGCGAGTTGAATGCGCCCGCGTCCGCCGCGTTGCCGCCCAGCTCCCGCACATACAGCGGGATCAACAGCGTAATCATCCCGTAGCCGAGGCTGTTGATAAAGACCGTCGCAAGGATAAAAAACAGCGCGGACGTCTCCGCGCGAGTGCCCGGCCCTGTGCTCCTCAAAGGGTCTCTCGCATGCCAGGCCCATGGGCGCGCGCGCGCCCATGGAGCAAGCCAAAACACAATCGGGCGCTCAAGTCACCGTTTCGCCCGCGCGCCCCCACCAAAGCTTCCAACCCCGCATCCGGTCGATCGACAATTGGCCCGAGGCGCCAATGGCGACAAACAGGATGTTCAGCATGATCAGCATGCCGTAGTACCAGCCCGCCTCGTCCGAGTGATTGGCCAGGCCGAGCAACAGGTTGAACGACCAGGCCACCCCGACCAGCGCGCCAAGGCGGGTGAAGGCGCCAAAAACGAGGCTCAAGCCGATCCCGGCCTCCACAAAGGTCGTGATCCAGCCAAACAGAATCGCATTGGGGCGCACGATTGCCTTGACAAACTCGGCGTAGAGCGGAATCACCGGTTTGGCAATTTCGATATCCAGCCACAGACACAGCCCGCCGTTCGGACAGCCGAAGGTCGGCGGCGGCTTCCAGGACAGTTGGAGCAGCCAGAATACGCCCAGGGTGATCCGCAAGACAGTGAGCGCGGTGTGGGCCAGCTGGCGGGATCGTTGATCAGTCATTTTGAACATCATGCCTCCGTACGAAAAAGGGTTGGGCGCGATTGCGCCGGCTGACGCTCGCGCGGCAGCCAGCGGCGATACCAGGCCCGCAGAAACGACCGGCTGACACCCAGCCGGTACATCAACTCAATGGATCCCGTCACGATGAGTGTTTTGATCACCCCGTTGCCCAGGTGGCGGCGCGGGTCGACCAGCACGGGTGATTCAATGACGGCCAGCGCGCCGAGCCGGCGCATCTTGGCGGCCCAATCCCAGTCTGACGCGAATGAGGTCGTTGGATAACCGCCGCCCGTGTCAAAGGCGGCTCGCCGGACGAACGGGGCGGTGTCACCCGCGAACCACGTCCGATGGCGCGTCCGGTTCTGCCAGATTCGTTCGACGATAGCCAGCGTAGGGCTTTTGGGCCGCGCGCTCGCCCAACCAAATTGAGGAATGAATCCGCCGCCAACGATCTCGGGCGCGGCAAGCGCATGCCCGATGAGCGCGATCGCATTTGCGGGTAGCCGGACATCCGCGTGCAAAAACAGAAACGTTTCGCCCAGCGCGTCCGCGGCGCCGCGGTTGATTTGCAGGCCGATCCCGGGCTGCGCGCCGGCGGGGTGGTCGATGACGCGCGCTCCGTAACGCCCGGCGACCTCGCGTGACCCATCGCTGCTTCCGCCGTCGGCGACGATGACCTCGAACGCGCCGTTTTGCGACATCAACGCCTCGAGCGCCTCGGGAATGATCGCCGCTTCGTTGAGAACCGGGATGATGATTGAAATCCTGGGCGCCATGCGTTGGGAGATATTAGCGCAAACCACCCTTTCGCGCGAAGGGGCGGAGTATTACAGGCCGGTTACGCAATTCCCAATAATTCCATTTCGCCACTAAAATCACTTGTCTCCCTGCGGGGCCAATCGTCATGAATCAAAAGGCTCGGATCATTCTGGTCGTTGCGAAGGCTCCCGCCAGCGGGCAGGCCAAGACTCGTCTTGGGGCGGGAATCGGTATGGATGCGGCCGCGAATCTTTATCACAGCTTTTTGCGTGACGCAATCGGCATCGCCCGCCGCGTGCCCGAGACCACTCCCGGTGTCGCGTATACGCCCGCGGGCAGCGAAGTGTTCTTCGATTTAGTGGCCACCGGATTCGAGCGCGTGCTCCAATCGGGGCCCGACCTTGGCGCGCGCCTCCACAACGCCATGTTGACCTGCTTTGAGCGCGGTTACGCCCAGGTTGCCGTGCTCAGTAGCGATGCGCCCCTGGTCGATCCCGCCGATGTGGCCGCCGGCTTCTCCGCCCTGGATACCGGCGCGGATGTCGCGCTGGGGCCGTGCGACGATGGCGGCTACTATCTGATGGCGCTGCGCGCCCCGCACGCGGAGCTCCTCGTGCCGATTCA
>JBKJQK010000441.1:0-2617 GCA_046594095.1 Anaerolineae bacterium
GCTCCGGGCCGCGAGATCTGGCGTGAGATACAGCGACAGCGATGACACGCCCGAGTCCTTCCAGATTTTCGCGAATTGATCGCTCCGGATAAACACCTGTGGGAGAGCGCGCCTTCCGGGTGGTCGGGGTGATGTACGACTATGCCACCGATGGCGGAACGGTGTTTATCCGGAGCGATCAATTTGCGAGAATCTGGAAGGACTCGGGCGTGTCATCACTGTCGTTGTATCTCACGCCAGATCTCGCGGCCCGGAGCGGCGTCGTCGCGGCGGATCTGCGAAAGAAATTCGCCGGCTCGGACCTCGTCTTCTTCGCCAACCGCGAGCTGCGTGAGGAAGCGCTGGTCATCTTCGACCGCACGTTCGCGATCACGAGTGCCCTCAACTTGCTGGCCACAATCGTCGCCTTCATCGGCGTGCTGAGCGCGTTGATGGCGCTCCAGATCGAGCGCACCCGCGAGCTGGGCGTGCTGCGGGCCAACGGCATGACCCTCGGCCAGATGTGGCGGATGACCTTGCTCGAGACCGGGCTGCTGGGCGGCGCGGCCGGGCTGATCGCCTTGCCGATGGGCTTCATTCTGGCGGTGATCCTGATCTACATCATCAATTTGCGGTCGTTTGGATGGACGATCCAGATGTCGCTTGATCCGGCCGTGTTTGGACAGGCCATGCTCGTGGCGATCGCCTCGGCGCTCCTGGCCGCCATCTACCCAATGCTGCGCCTGCGCACGCTCAAGATCGCCGACGCGGTGCGCACGGAGTAAGCGCATGCCGACCCGCTAACTGTATCTCGTCCGGCACGCCCAGCGCGCGCCGGAGCATCCCGGCGATGACGCGCTTGAGAGCGGGATCACGCCGGTGGGGGTCGAGCAGTCTCGGTTGACGGCCGAGCGCATCGACCGGCTGCCGGTCTCAAGGATCTATTGCAGCCCGTTGCGGCGAGCGGTCCAGACCGCCGACATCCTTGGCCGCCAAACATCCGAGCGCGGCGCGGGTCAGTGTGCCCGGACCGACGGAGTCGGCGCCGGTCATGCCGCGCGACTTCGCCGATGCGTTTTCAAGGTTGAAGCCGATCGAGTTTGCGGCCATGAAGCGCTCGGCAGATGCCGCGTTTCGGAAAATCTTCGCGCCCGCCCACGAAGAGGATCGGCACGAGTTGGTCGTCAGCCACGGCAACATCCTGAGGCATCTACTGGTTCGCGCGCTGGACTTGCCCCTCGATTCGTGGACGCGCTTCGACCTGCTCAACTGCAGTGTCAGCGTCGTCGTCGTTGAGCGGGGGCGCATCTGGGCGGCGGGTGTCGGCGACGTTGGGCATTTGCCGCCCCGGCTGCAGACCTACGTGCGCGATATCGCGCCGCATGCCTATTGAGCGCGGCCCGATAATCGGACCCATGCCACAAGAGACGCCCGGCGACCGCCTGTCCGGGATCGACGTTGCGATCCGGACCATCATGCGCGATTGGAAGGTGCCAGGTCTCAGCCTCGCGGTGTACGCCGATGGAAAACTTCTGACGGCGCGCGGGTATGGCTTTGCCGATGTCGAGCGCAAGCAGCCGGTCAACCCGGATACGACCTTCGCCATTGGCTCGTGCACGAAGGCGTTCACAACCATGGCCCTGGCGATGCTCGTGGAGCGCGGCCGGCTGGATTGGGATCGTCCAATCCGCGACTATCTGCCCGGATTCAAGCTCATGGATGAGGTCGCCGGGGCGCGCGTGACGGCGCGCGATCTGGCCAGCCATCGCACGGGCGTGCCCAGCCACGACGCGGTCTGGTACAAGGCCGGCGTGTCGCGCCACGAGCTGGTCGCACGCCTGGCCCACCTGGCCCCCAGCAAAGATTTGCGCGTCGCCTACCAATACAACAACCTGATGTACATCGCCGCTGGCGTTCTGGTCGAGGCCCTCAGCGGGATGCGCTGGGAGGAATTCGTCCGGCGCCGTATCCTTGACCCGTTGGGGATGAACCGGGCGTCGTTCTCACCCGCGCGCGCCCTTGCGCTCGGCAACCTGGCGCTGCCATACCAGGCTCGCGACGGCCATGCCGAGCGCATTCCTTTCATGGCCGAGGGCGAGGACGCCCTGAGTTCGGCCGGGTGGCTGCACGCCAGCGCTGTCGAGATGGCGCGCTGGCTTAGTGCGCACCTGGCGGGCGGAACCCTTCCAGGGGTCGAGCCGTTGATCTCCCGCGCCCGCCTCGCGGAAACGCATACGCCGCAGGTTGTCGCGCCGGAGCCGCAGCCGATGTTCAGCGCATTCGGCGAGATCGGTTTCCCGGCGTATGGGCTGGGCTGGCGAGTTCAGACCTATCGCGGGATCAATGCCGTGTCGCATGGCGGCGCCATCGATGGATATTGCGCCCACGCCTCATTTCTGCCGACACCGGGGCTGGCGGCCGTTGTGCTGACAAATCTCGACGATCACCCGGCCGCTCAGATCGCCCTGTATCGGATCTACGATGCGCTGCTGGGCCTGGAACCCATCGACTGGAATGACCGGATCAAGAAGCGCACGACTGAAGCCAAAGCCGAAGCGGCTGCGGCAGCCGACCGCACGCGCGGCGGCCGGGCGGCTGGGGCCGTGGGACAACCGGCCTGGGCCTTCGCCGGCGCGTA
>JBKJQK010000033.1:0-9889 GCA_046594095.1 Anaerolineae bacterium
CGTCGGCCAGGTATTCGCGCGGCGCGGATCGCGCGGGCACGCGATACCAGTGGTCCCACCGCGCGATCTCGAGATCGCGCGGGTGATTGACCAGGCAAACCAGAACCCGATCCTCCGGATGGATCATGGGCTATTGGTCACGCTGCAAAGGCGAGTTTGGTCATGGTTCATCGTTCACGCGCCGCGCATATCCCGGATCCGCTTGTCCGTGTCGGCCACCATCGCCTGATGGCCCAGCCACCATTCGGGATCGAGTTGGGCGTTGAGTTCCGCCACGGTCTTTCCCTGTTGCTCAACCCAGGTGTAGTACTTGAGGTTGTGCCAGCGCCGCCGCTCGTCGGGGGTGCCATCCCGGAACCAGTCGGTCTTCTGGTGCCGGAGGATCCCGCCGATCCGGACGTGGGCGACGGTGTCGTCCATCTTGCCGTGCTTGGCTTCCATCCAGTCCATCACCGACTGATAGCGCTCATTGTTGTCCGTCGCCACCGTCAGGACCACATCCTTCTTGCCCAGCCCGAAGTGGCGGGCGGTCTTGATCGCCCCGATGAGGTTGCACACCCCGCTGATCCCGAAGATGTCGGCGATCCGGGCGGCGTCGGCTTCGCTCAGTCCGTAATGCTTGACCAGCGCTTCGCTCCCCTTGGGGTGGGTGAAGACGTGGCAGATGCGCAGGGACTCCATGTCATCGATGCAGGCCAGGCCGTCCATGTTGGTCACGTGATGGATCCAGGTCACGTGCTTGTCGCCGATGCCCTGGATTTCGTGGCTGCCATAGCCGTTGTTGTAGAGCGTCGGACACTGCGTCGGCTCGAGGCCCACGATCTTGCAGTCAGGAAAGGCCTGCTTAATCCGGTCGCCGGCCGCGATGGTGCCCGCGCTGCCCATCGCTGAGCAATAGGCGCTGATCCCGCGCGTGCCGAGCCGGGAGCTGAGTTCGGCCTCCATCTCCACGGCCGTGTTGCCAGTGACGTGATAGTGGAAGCGGTAGTTGCCCATCTCGGCGAACTGGTTGAGGATCCTGTGGGTGTCGGGGTGTTCCCGGCTGATCCGGTTGCACTCGTCGTAGATTTCCTTGACGTTGCTCTCGCTGCCCGTTGTCTTGATGATGTCGGCCCCGTAGCGCTCGATCTTCTCAAAGCGCTCACGGCTCATCCCCTCGGGCAGAATGACCATCCCCTTGAAGCCGGATCGGCCGCTCACCCATGCCCCTCCGATGCCGTAGTTGCCGGTGCTCGGGAACACCAGGGTGTGCTTCTCACGGTCGAGCTCGCCCCGGACAAACTTCTCAATCATGCACGAGTAGGCCGGCCCGACTTTGTGGCTGCCGGTGGGGAAGTCCTTGGCCACCATCACCACGATCTCGGCGTCGACGCCGGTAAGCGACTTTGGCATCACGAAGTAGTTGGCCTTCCCATCGTCGGGGCGTCTCCAATTCATGTTGAACAAGTTGATCGGATCGAGCGGATCGGCCACGCGGGCCGCCGCCGCTCGCGCGCGAATGTCCGGCGCCGCGGTTTCGGGGTGGAGCAGTTCTTCAAAGGTTGGGGCAAGTAGTTTCGTCATGAATCTCCAGGGGATCAGAATTCGAGCGTCTGGCCGGCTTTCGGCACGCTGACGGTGCCATCAAATACGCGCGCGGCCTCGGCCAGATAGGCGCTCTCGCGGTCTGCGTCGATATTCTCACCTTCGAGATGGACGAGGGCAAGATGGCGCGCCCCGGCACGCTGGGCATGGTCGCCGGCCGCCTCCGCGGAACTGTGCCCGTGTCCGCCACTCTTGAACTCAGGGGTCAGGGTGGCGCTATAGGCGGCATCGTGGACCAGCAGGTCTGCCGCCTCGGCCAGGCGCACAACGGCCTCGGTTGGGGCAGTGTCGCCGGTGAAGGCCAGGACGATCTTCCGGGCGCCGGCCGCGACCCCTGCGTTTGCGAGACAGATTTCGAATCTCCCGCCCAGGACGGGCGCCCAGGCCGAGTGCTCCATTGGAAACGTGCGCAACGTGATCGCCTCGTTCAAGCGCGCTTCGCCGTCGGAGTCGCCGGCCAGCCAAACGCGCCCGAAGCGGGTCGCCCGTTCCTTGATGAAGTCATCTCCATAGCTGTGCTCGATCAGCCCGTCGAGTGACGCGAAGGTGATCGCGCTGGCATAGATCGTTGGATAGGGGCCGTCTTCAGGGAGCTCGAGCGCCCACCACAGGGCCAGCATCGGATAGCCCAACAGATGATCGCCATGCCGGTGGGTGATGAAGACATGCGTAATCGCGCCCGGGGACACGCCCACGGCAGCAAGCTGCTGCAAAATGGCCGGCCCGCAGTCGATAAGAATCGTCGCTCCGGCCGCCTGGATCAGATAGGCGCAGTTGGCGGCGCCTCGCGCCGGGAGGGCGCTGCCCGTGCCCAGGAAAATTACGTGTGCGTTCATGGGGCTTCCGGTTTATACCACGCCGGCGGACCATTTGACGCCGGCGCGCAACGCCCTAGAATCGGCTTATGCCCAACACGCTTTCGCCATCCGATGAACGCGGCCTGAAGGGTCTCTCGCTTGATTCCCAGTTGCGCCGGGCATTTTTCGACATGCCCGCCAGCACGATCTGGCGCCTGGCTCAGGCAGTGCCCGAGGCGGCCCGAGCGCTTGGACTGACCTACTTCCGGGAGGGCCAGGAAGAGACCATCAATGTGCTGCTCCGCCCCACCGGCTTGCTGACCGAGCAGATGAACTATTACCATACGGTCTCCAATGTACTGCTTGAGGCCCTGAAGCGGATCCCCGACATGTATCTGGAAAACCCGGAGATCCGCAAGATCGTGCCGCTGGATCCGGACCACGAGGCGTTGCTGCGCGAGACATGGACGCCCAATCACCGGGCGAGCCACTGTGTGTTTGGGCGCCTGGATGCGATGGCCGACTTCATCAGCCCGTCGTGGAAGGACTCGCTCGAATTTGTCGAGCCGAACCTGGTCGGCGTTGGCGGGATCATCCTCGTGCCCGCCGCTGAGCGCGTCATCATGGATCTGGTCTGGCCCGCGCTGAAGCGGGTCGCCCCTGAGTTGCGCCTGGAGGCCGGCGAGGACCTGCGCGGGCTGTTTTTGCGCGAGTTGCAGGACCATCTCGAGGCGATTGGCCGGCCGGGCGGAACCATCGCCCTGGCCGATCCAAAATACTCTGGGGATGGTCCCAGCGAACTTGGCCTGCTGGCCGACTATTTTGGTCAGCAGGGAATCCGGGCGCACTATGTCGATCCGACCGAGTTGACCTACAGCGGGGATGAGGTGCGATACGAGGGTGAGCAGATCGATGTCGTTTACCGGGACTACGAGACGCGCGACTTTCTCGACCTCGCCGAGATAGGCGGGGACCCGGCCGTGCCGCGGGCGCTCTTTTCGCGCAACCAGATGGTTTCGTCAATGGCGGGTGACTTCGACCACAAGAGCGCCTTTGAGATCTTTACCGACCCGCGGTTTTCCAGCTTCTTCACCCCGGGGGAGAGGCAGTTATTGCGGCGGCATATTCTTTGGACGCGCGTGCTGGGCGATCGAAAGACGGCCGACTACCATGGCGATGAAGTTGATCTGCCAGCCTTCACCCGTGCCCACCGTGACACCCTGGTTATCAAGCCCAATCGCAGCTACGGCGGCGATCGCGTGCTGATTGGCCCGGCGACCCCCGACGCCGAGTGGGATGCCGCGATTGACACCGCCGTGAATGAACCTGGCGAATGGGTCACCCAGAAAATGGCGCGGGTGGCTGCTTATGAATTTCCCGTCACCCAGCGCGACAAGTCCCTCGCCGTCGAACCGTTTTACGTTGTGTTTGGCTTTGCCCCGACCAAGTACGGCACCGGCGTCCTGGGCCGGGCGTCTCAGAAGCAGGTCGTCAACGTCGCTCAGCGCGGCGGGATCGTGGTTGTGCTGCTCGGCCGGCATGGCTGACCGCTGGCCTGCGCGCACTGCGGCTAAAATGTATCGCTCATGGTTTATGTCGTCGGACACAAAAATCCCGACACGGACGCGATTGGCTCGGCGATCGGATACGCGTGGGTCAAGCGCGAGCGGGATGGCATGGATGCCCATGCGGCCCGCGCCGGCGCGCCCAACGCGCAGTCGGTCTTTGCGCTGAAGCGATTTGAGGTGGAGGCGCCGGCGTTGCTCGACGACGCTTCGCCGCGCTTTTCCAGCATCGCCCAGCATGCGCAGCCTCTATTGCCCAGCCAGCCGCTTTCGGCGGCCTGGCGAAAACACGCCGAAACGGAGCGCGCGGCGCCAGTCGTTGATGTCGACGGAAGACCGATTGGCCTCCTGACCGGCAAAAGCGTCTTCGACTATCTGTCGGATCGGTTGGACATGGCCGACGCGCCGTTTCGCCAACTGATAAGCATTTCCTGCCAGCATGCCTGCGACACCAATGCGCCGCGTTTTGTTCAGACGGATCGGGTGTCTGACCAGCGCGGCCGGATGGCCCAGACGCAACGCGACGACTTCTGGGTCGTTGACGCGGACGGCGTCTATGTGGGTATCTGCACCCGGGC
Organism: Anaerolineae bacterium; assembly: GCA_046594095.1. Taxonomy (GTDB): domain Bacteria; phylum Chloroflexota; class Anaerolineae; order J036; family Brachytrichaceae; genus Brachythrix. Next base: position 4,525 of record JBKJQK010000033.1, read on the forward strand.
CGATGTGCTCCGTCCGCCGCGCACGCGACTCATCCTGGTGGACCACAACGAGGCCCAGCAGGCCGTCCCCGGTCTGGATGAATCCGAGGTGCTGGAAGTACTCGACCATCACCGGCTAAACACCATTGGCACGGCCCTGCCGATCTCCTTTCACATCGACATCGTGGGCAGCACTTCCACCCTGGTGGCCGAGCGCGCCCGGGAGGCCCGGCTCACGCCCCCCAAGGGCATCGCCGGAATGCTACTTTCGGGCATCCTGTCGGACACGCTGATGTTCAAGTCGCCGACGGTCACTCCGCGAGACCGGGCGTCGGCGACCTGGCTGGCCTGGGTGGCATTTGGGGTGCGCGAGGCCGAGGCCGCCATGGCCGATTTCGGCAATCAGCTCCTTCGGGCGGGCGCCGATGTGTCCGGCCGCTCAGCCAAAGACATCGTGGGCTCGGATTTCAAGATGTTTGAGGCAGGCGCGGTCAAGTTTGGTGTCGCTCAAGTCGAGGTAACGAACTTCAACGCGTTGGATGAACGGATTGCCGAGATTCGATCCGAATTGCGCGCCACATGCGAGCAAAAGGGGCTCGATTTTGTCGCCCTCATGGTTACGGACATCGTCGAGAACGACAGCCTGCTTCTCGCCGATGGCGATACGCGCAAACTGGTTTCAATGCCCTACCGCCAGAGGGATTTTGCCTTTTGGGAGATGCCCGGGGTTGTTTCGCGCAAGAAACAACTCCTGCCCACTCTTCTGGGTCTTTTGGAAGGATAGTTATGACCAGCCATTCGCGGCGCTAACTGCCGCGGAGGGGTCCTCCAGGCGGAATCGTGCAAGGGATTGGCGGAGAGGCGACTATTTTGGTGCAAGATGCGCTCGCTGTCCCTGCTACCCGCGCCGATGACGCGGAACTTGTCCGCCGCATTCAACACGGGGATGCGTCCGCAATCGAGGCTTTCTGTCACACGTTCGGACAGGCGATCGCCCGCTACGCTCGGCGGTTCGCCACATCACTCTCAGCGGAGGAAATCGAGGATATCACCCAGGTGGCCCTGATTGGCGCCATCGAGGGGATCGAGAGATTCCAATCAAATAGCAGTCTCAAGACCTGGGTTCTGCGGATCGCTCACCACAAGCTCGTTGACGCGTTTCGGCGGGGAGCGTCACGCGACCGCCGGGAAACGGTGTTTGCGGAGATGCCCGAGGCGTGGGAACCGGAGTTTCCGGAACAGCCCGATGATGTTGTGGTCGCCCGGGATCAGCAACGCCAGGTTGAGGCGGCGCTGCAGTCGCTGCCCGAGTCGGAACGCGCGGTCATCTCATTGCGCTACATCAAAAACATGAATACGTTACAGATCGCAGGCATCATCAACAAGACCCACCGTACAACCCAGAAACTGCTCACCAACGCCCGCGCACGGTTGCGCGGCGTATTGTCGTCTGGGGAGGGCTCGTAATGAGCCAGACGAACCTGCCCGAACAACGCGACGGCCTGGCATTTCAGCCCGCGCACGATCCGCGCGTCATTGCGGCCGCCCTGACGAGTCTGCAAGGGGAAACGGTCCTTTCGCCGGCGACTCTTGCGCGCTTGACGGCGGCCGCCATCACCGCCAAACGAGCGCAGTTGGCCGTCCGGCACCGGGAATCACCGGTGCGGCGCTTTGTCCGTGCCCTCGCAGCGCTGGATGCCAGATGGTTGCGGGGTTGGGCCATGCCCGTTGGGGCTGCGATCGCTGCGTCGGTGGCGCTTGCCTTCTCGATTTACGTCCTCCTGGGCGGCACCCCTGGCCCTGGTTACGCCGCCGCCGAATCCAATGGCGCCTACGTGGTTCGTCAGCGCCGGACAGCGCTGGTCTTCAGCTGGCTGGACGTCACGACGGTACCCGGCGGCGTGACAACCCTCGGCGGAGGCGACGTGGTCGCTGCGTCCCAACCCCTCACCCTCACGTTCCCGGATGGCACGGTCAGCGTTCTGCACGGCGGGACCGAAATAGCGCTGCTTTTGAACCGGCCCGGGTTTGAGATCCGTCGCGGGGAAGCAGCGACGTCTATCGGCCCCGCGGCCCAGACCCGCGAAGATGGCGCAAAGTTCAGCGTTGTTACCCGGCGGGGTACTTATCTCGACCAGGGGACCGTGTTCCGAACGCGCAGCGGTGATGATGATGACTTTATTGGCACCGACGAAGGCGAAGTTGCGGCGGGTGTCCGAACCAGGTCAGGCGATTTGCTCAACGCTCAGGTGCGCGCTCGCGAGGAACTCGTAGTACCTAACAACCTAACCCGGCTTGAGGTTCAACTCCAGGCGCCGCGGGTTCGGGTTCTGGCTTACGATGGCGCGGTCGTCGCCCCGGGGGCAGTGACGGCCAGTCCGAAAGTCACCGTGACTGGGCTTGCGTTCCCCGGCGGACTGATTGACGTCACGGGCGGTTTTGCGCCGGCTCAGACAATCGTTGGCCTTGACGGGCGTTTCACCTCGTCGCTGGGCTTGCCGGAAGGCGCGGTCAAGCTGCGGCTGACGATCCGGGCTGCGGATGGTCGTTCGCGATCGGCCGATGTCGCATTTGACGTTGATAGCATTCCGCCTGCCCTGTCGTTCTCGGCCAGGGTCGTTCCGGGCAATCGCGTCGCCTACTCGGGGCAGACCGAGCCCGGCGCGACCGTTACGGTCGAGGGCGCGAAGATTGAAATTGGTCCGAGTGGCGCGTTTGCGGGTGAGCTGGCGTTGCCGGCCAGCGGGCAAATCATCGCCCTGGCGGCCGACCGCGCGGGCAATGTCACCTCCGCGGTGACGATTCCTGATCGTTAGCCCGTTCCGTGAGGGCGCTTCTTCAGGAGCGCCTCGGAGACATGTGCCGGAACCAAATCCCGCACGTCGCCGCCGAGGGTGAAGACTTCTCGAACCAGGGTCGCGCTGACGAAGTTGTACGGCGCGTTGGCAAACAGGCACAGGATCTCGACATCTTTGGCCATCCAGTGATTGGTTTGCGCCATCTGCCACTCAAAATCGAAATCGACGCTGTTGCGCAGGCCTCGCACGATAGTGCGCGCATCCGCATGCCGGGCGAAATCCACGGTTAGCCCGTGATAGACCGTCACCCGAGCCCGATGCCCGCCTTCAAGTCCGTGCATCGCCTCCTCAGCCAGGGCGACCCGCTCATCCACGTTGAAGAGCAGCGACTTGTTCGGTCGGTCGTAGACACCGATCAGCAATTCGTCGAATAGGCGGAGCGCTCGCTGGGCGATGTCCAGGTGACCGTGATGGATCGGATCGAACGTTCCGGGATAGAGCGCGCGCCGCATAGGGCCGGATTGTAAGCTAGGACGCGTCGCCGCGCGATTCTCGTCTTGCCCAGAACTCGCTCACTTTGTCGCGGAGCAAGCCGTTCTCAGGCATCGCCAGGTCCGGGTCCGCCTCGTTGATCTTCTCGGCCTGCTCACGGGCGCGGGCCAGCAAATCGCGGTCGCTCACGGTCACGAGCTGGAACTCCGGCTCGCCGCTTTGACGGGTGCCAAAAAACTCGCCCATGCCCCGTATCTCCAAGTCCTTCTCGGCCAATTTGAAGCCGTCCTGGGTGTCCACAATCGCCTGCAGCCGCTCGTCTGTGGTCGCGCTGCTTGTGTCGGCCAGGAGCAGGCAATACGAGGCGTGCTCACCGCGGCCCACCCGGCCCCGGAATTGGTGAAGCTGACTTAGCCCAAAGCGGTTGGCGCCTTCGATGAGCATCACGGTCGCGTTCGGGACATCGATGCCGACTTCGACTACCGAGGTCGACACCAGCACATCGTATTTGCCGCTCGCAAACGCGGCCATCACGGTTTCTTTCTCGGCTGGCTTCATCCGCCCGTGTAAGAGCCCAAGGCGCAGTTTCGGGAAGACATCCTTTTGGAGGCGGGCGTGCTCCTCAACGGCCGATTTGGCTTCGATCTTGTCCGACTCTTCAACCAGCGGACAAATGACAAAGGCTTGCCGACCTTGACCTGCTTGCGATTGAATGAAGCTGTAAGCCCGCTCGCGCTCGACCGGGGTGAACCAGTGGGTGGTGATGGGCTGGCGCCCGGGCGGCATCTCATCCAGAACCGTGTTGTCCAGATCGCCATACATCGTCAGGGCCAGGGTGCGCGGGATCGGGGTGGCCGTCATGACAAGCGTGTGCGGGTTTGTCTTCGCCCCGCCTGCGCCCTTTTCACGGAGCGCCTTGCGCTGCTCGACGCCGAAGCGATGTTGCTCGTCGACGACAACGAGCGATAGATTCTTGAAGCGCACGCCTTCCTGAATCAGGGCATGCGTGCCGACCACAATCTGGCAGCTCCCATCGCCAAGCTGTTCGTAGATGGCCGCCTTTTCGCTGGCCTTGAGCTTGCCCGTCAACAGGCGCACTTTGAGGGCCGGATTCGCCTTCTGGGCGGTCATGGCCTCGAACAGCTTGGCCAAGTTGTTGTAGTGCTGCTCGGCCAGGATCTCGGTCGGGGCCATCAGCGCGGCCTGCCCGCCGACGCTGGTGACCAGGGCCATGGCCAGCGCCGCCACAACCGTCTTGCCGCTCCCTACGTCGCCCTGCAAAAGCCGGTGCATCGCAAAGGGTTGGCGCAGGTCCTTGTAGATCTCGCCGATGGCCCGCTTCTGTGCTCCGGTCAGGGCGTAGGGCAGGGTGGCAATCAACCGGTCCAGGGTCGGCTCGCCCACGAGCAAGGCCGCCGCGGGCGTTGCCCGCCACAGCGAGCGCTGACGCTGAATGGCCACCTGCATGATGAAGAGCTCGTCGAAGGCCAGGCGCCGGCGCGCATTTTGCTGGCTGCGCAGGTCGCGCGGCCAGTGCATCTCATGCAGGGCTTCGCCAAGCGGCATCAGGTTTACCGCACGGCGCGTGGCCTCGGGCAGGTGGTCAGGCACGCGGTTTGGCCAGTATTCGGCCATGCGTTTCATGACCCGCCGCAGCATTAGCGGTTGCAGACCCTCGGTCAGCCGGTAGACCGGCACGATGTTGCCGCCCGTGATCCAATCCCGCTCGGCGGGCTCGTAGGTGGGGCTTTGGAAAACCAGCCGCCCAAGATACTCGGTGACCTTGCCCGAGATCACGATCTCGCGGCCAGGCTCGAGATTCTTCATCAGCGTGCCGACAAAGTTCTCGGTGCTGAACCAGGTGCACTCGATCATCCCGGACGCGTCCTCGATGGCGGCTTTGACAATTCGCATGCTGGTCCGGGTAACCTGTTTGCGCACGCTGGCGACCCGCCCGAGGACGGTCACCTGCTCGCCGTACTCGAGCTGGTTGATCGTCTTCAGGGCGCTGTAGTCGTCGTAGCGGGCCGGAAAGAAATACAGCAGGTCACGGATCGTGCGCACGCCCAGCTTTTCGAGGCGGGCGCCCGAGAATT
>JBKJQK010000321.1:0-5411 GCA_046594095.1 Anaerolineae bacterium
GGTCCTGATCGGCGCCATCAATGCCTTCACCACCAAGTGCGTGGTCGGGATCACCGCCCAGCGCGAGAAGGCCACCGCCTGGCTTGGCCGGAATGCCATCGTTGTCACAGCGCTGAACCCCGTGATCGGCTACCAGGCCGGCGCGGAACTGGTCAAGGAAGCGATGAAGCGCAATGCCACGATTCGCGAGGTCGCTTCGGCCCGCATCGAGGCCGGCACGCTCACCAAGAAGGATGGCTCTCCGATCACCCTGGCCGAAGTGGATGCGGTCCTGTCCGACCTGCGCAAGCTGACCGATGGCGGCCTGGGCGGGCCGGCCGGCGGCGGGTAGGGCGTGCGCGCCAGCCCGGGATGACAATCCCACACTGTTTTGACCGAGTAGGCTGGCTATAATCCGCTGACATGTCCTTGCAACCGCCCGCGCCACCGCCGCCCAACGATGCCAGTGAAGATTGGCCGTTGCCCGGCGAGGAGCCTGGCTCGTGGGAGAACGAACCGGGTTTGGGCCCCACCCGCGGGCCGGCCGCGAAGCAGAGCACTTTTCTGGACAGCCTCAAGGCGCCCTTTGGCGCCCTGTGGGCGGACCCGCGCAGTCGGCCGCTGCTGATCCTATCTCTGGCGGGCGTGATCGGGGTGTGCGCGCTGGCCTGTTTTGTGCTTGCGCTTGCGGTTCTGTCCAACACGGGCCGTCCAACCGGCGAGCCGCAGCGGCCCGCCGGCGCGACCGCTGAGGCGACCAAGCCCGTCACGTCATCGATCACCCTGTCGCTCATTGTGGCGGGCACCCCGGCCCCCAGCCCTGTGCCGGGGGTTCCGAACCGGCTCCAAATCGGCGCGCGGGCCTACGCAGTCAATCCCGTGCAACTGGCCCCGAACAACGAGTGGACCTACGACAAGAACGCCGCGAAGACGTCATTCTGGGCGGCCGGCACACTGATCAACTATGTCATCGGCCTGCACAACTCGACCGAAAACCGGGCCGTTTTTGAGGCCCTCAAGGCCGGCGACCTGTTTCTGCTCGACACGGGCGCGGGCCAGTTTCGCTATCGGGTGACGCAGTTGACGAGCATCAAGACCGATGACGCGACGATTCTGCGCGATCAGAGCACTCCCCAGGTCACGCTCCTGCTGCTGGGCGACACCAGCGCGCCCAATCAGCGCCGGGCGGCGATCGCCAAATACACCGATGAGGGCTCGCCCAACGTGCTGGCCTCGATCGGCGCGCCGATCAACCTGGTTGACGTGCGAGTCCGGGCGACGAACCCGCGCGTGCTCGAGGGCAGCCGGGTGGGTCTTCCGGCCGGGCGCAACTACTACCAGGTCGATGTCGAGATCACGAATCTGCTGACCCGCACCCTCGACACCAGCCCGTTCGTGGTTGAGCTGTTGGACGGGGCCGGGTCGCGCTATGCGCTCAATGGCCAGGCCGCGTTCGCGAGCGGCGGCAAGGGTTGGGCCAGCGGGACCATGGCGGCCGGGGCGACAATCAATGTGACTGCGGGCTTTGACGTGCCGGCGAACATGCCTGGCCTGAAACTCGAGCTGGATTTCTCGGCCGACGCCAGCAACGCCTTTGTCGGGCGGGTCTCGATCCCGTATCGGTCGGTCACGATTGCGCCGACGGCGGCGCCGACCGCGGCCCCGGCCGCCGATGTGGACTTGCTGGCGGTCAATCTGTCACCCGAGGGCAACGAAGTCCGCATCGTGGGCCAGATTCGAAATCTGACGGGCCGGGATCTGGCCGTATCGCCGCGGGATGTGTCGCTGACCGGGAATGGCACTCCGGTCGCCCTCAACGGGGCGTTGCCCGGGTTTCCCTGGGCGATTCCGTCTAACGAGACCCTGGCCTTCCAGCTCAACTTCTCGCGCCCGACGGCCGGCAACGTGGTCTTCACCCTGTTCGGGCGCAGCTATCAGATTGACGGGCTGTAGATGATCATCAGCCGGACCCCATTCCGGATCTCGTTCTTTGGCGGCGGGACCGACTATCCGGGCTGGTATCGCGAGCATGGCGGGGCCGTCCTGTCGACGACGATCGACAAATACTGCTACCTGACCTGCCGCTATCTCCCGCCCTTTTTCGAGCATCGCTACCGGGTGGTGTATTCGAAGATGGAGAACTGCAACCGGATTGATGAGATTCAGCATCCGGCGGTGCGGGGCGTGCTGGGATACCTTGGCTGGGAGCGCGGGCTGGAGATCCACCACGACGCCGATCTGCCCGCCCGGAGCGGGATGGGCTCCAGCTCGTCTTTCACCGTTGGACTTCTGCATGCGCTGTATGCGTTGCGCGGCGAGTTGCGCAGCAAGCCCCAGCTCGTGCGCGAGGCGCTGCGCGTGGAGCAGGAGTTGCTGCGCGAGACGGTCGGCTCGCAGGACCAGGCCGCGGCGGGCTATGGCGGGTTGAATCAGTTCACCTTCATGCCATCGGGCGAGATCGTCGCCCGCCCGCTCACCCTGCCCGCCGCGCGGATGACCGAACTCGAATCGCATCTGATGCTCTTCTACAGCGGGATTAAGCGGACCGCAACGGATGTGGCCAATTCGTTTGTGCCGGCCCTGGCCCGGAAAAATGCGCAGCTCGACCGGTTTCGGGAGATGGTAGACGAAGGCGCGGCAATTCTGAGCGGGGGCCGCCCTCTGGCCGAGTTTGGGGCCCTGCTGCACGAGGCCTGGATGCTCAAGCGCGGGCTGAGCCCGCTGGTGTCAAACGCTGACGTGGATGGAATGTACGCGGCGGCCATGGGCGCCGGCGCGCTGGGCGGCAAGCTGCTGGGCGCGGGCGGGGGCGGCTTTGTGCTGATCTTTGCGTCGCCTGAGCGGCGCGAGGCGGTCCGGGCCGCGCTGCGCGAACACATCCATGTGCCCTTTCGGTTCGAGTATTTGGGCAGCCAGATCATCTTCTACGATCCCGAGCAGGACTACCACGAGGCCGAGGCCGAGCGTGCCGGCGGGGCGCATCGCGAGTTCCGGGAGATGGGCGCATAGACTGTACCGACGGCCCCCTAAACACAACACTCGTCAACCCGCGCTTTCGCGCGAGATGGCGGACTTAGGATTGGCGGACCAAGCATTGCGTGCCGCGCATACAATACGCATCGATGAAACGGAAGGCCGCGATCAACGCCATAAGCCAGGCCCCGGCCGAGCGCGCCGCCATTCAGCGCTACCTCAAGACTTGGGCACGCGCCAGCGCGGCTCTGCGCAAGATCAAAATGGCGGAGTTGGCGGCCCTGACCGACGACGACACGCGCCGCCTGGTGGCTGCCTTGCTGGACCCGGTGTTTACCCGGACTGCCTACCAGAATCCCAAACGGATTGGCTATTCCGGAATGGTGGAACAGCAACGCTTGTTCAAGAAGCTGCGCCGATGACGACGATGCGCAAGGTCTTCAACGACGTTCTCGACGCGGCACGAGATATTCAATCCTTTTTTCAGCTTCAGAAATGGCGCGCATGCTTCATCGGCGGTGTTGCTGTACAACGCTGGGGCGAGCCGCGCTTCACCCAGGATGCCGATATCACTCTGATCACCGGGTTTGGCGCCGAAGGCGGTTTCATCGAGAAGATTCTGAGTGGTTTTCAGCCGCGCATCCCGAATGCGGCTGGCTTCGCGGCCCGTAACAGAGTGCTCCTACTGAGACATCCCAATGGGATCAGCCTCGATGTCGGCCTGGGCGCGTTGCCATTCGAAGCGCATTCAGTTGAGCGGGCCAGCGCCTTTGACTATTCTTCCAAGCATAGACTCGTTACGTGCAGTGCGGAGGATCTGATCGTGCACAAGGCGTTCGCTGGACGCCCACAAGACTGGCTGGATGTCGAGACGATTCTCATGCGTCAAAACAAGAAACTGGACCTGAAGCTTGTTTGGGAAGAACTTTCCCCGCTGGCGGCCGCAAAGGCCGAGCCGGAAATCCTCGACAGGCTGCGGAGTCTGGTGGCTGTCACCATTGGGGCGCGGTTTGCCCCACGCAAGTCGCGGCGGGCCTGAAGGACGTTGCGACCAACCCGCACCAGAGGTCTATATGAAAGCACGAACGACCTGTCGTGTCTGCAACGGCGCGTTGGAGCCCATTCTTGATCTGGGCGATCATCACGTGTCCGATTTTCCAGCCCCGACTGACCCGCTTCCGCCCAAAGCCCCCCTGAACCTGGTCCTGTGCCGTCGTTGCCGGCTGTTGCAGCTCAAGCACACCGTCAATCCGGATGAGATGTATCGCAACTATTGGTACAAGTCTGGAACAAACCAGACCATGCGGACGGCGCTGGCGGATATTGCCAACAAGGCCGAAACGTTGGCCGGGCTGAAAGAGGGCGATGCGGTATTGGACATTGGCTGCAATGACGGCACATTGCTCGCCTCCTACCGGACGGGGGGGATTACAAAGGTCGGAATCGATCCCAGCAACGTCGCCGAGCTTTCGCGCAAAGTGGCCGATAAGCTGGCGATCGACTATTTCACCGCGGAGACCTACGCGGCGTTGATGGGCAGTCAGAAAGCGCGAATCGTGACCAGCATCGCCATGTTCTACGACCTGGAAGATCCGAATCGATTTGTGTCGGACGTCAAGCGGGTGCTGGAAGCGGATGGTCTGTGGATCGTTCAGATGAGCTATCTGCCGTTGATGCTGAAGACCAATGAATTCGGGAACATATGCCACGAGCATCTGGAGTACTACTCGCTTCAGTCGCTTGAATATCTATTGCATCTGCACGGCTTTGAGATCGTGGATGTCGAGCTCAATGACATCAACGGCGGAAGCGTGCGCGCCTATATCCGGAATCATGGGGCAAGCCCGGAGCAGTTTGGTGATGCGACCTATCGCGCATTCTCCGCCGAGCGGGTGACGAAGCTGCGGGAGGATGAGATCCGTCTTGGTTTGGGCGATCAGGAGCCCTATTCCGAATTTGCCCGCCGCGTTGAACGGATCAAGGGCGACACGGTGAGTTACATCAAGGATCAGGTTGCGCGGGGCAGGAAGGTCTTTGTGTACGGCGCCAGCACCAAGGGCAACACCGTGCTTCAGTACTTCGGTCTTGATCACACCTTGATTGCTGGCGCGGCGGAGCGCAATCCGGACAAATGGGGACGCGTAACAGTGGGGAGCAATATTCCCATTATGAGCGAAGGCGATGCCCGCGCGGCAAAGCCCGATTACTTCCTGATCCTGCCCTGGCATTTTCTGGAGGAATTCATCGCGCGCGAGCATGACTATCTGTACGACGGCGGACGGTTTATCGTGCCGTTCCCGCACTTCACGTTGATTTGAGGACGTGGGATGGCTTTTGCCGGTGGGTTCGCGCCGGTCTGAAGCTGCGAAATCATGCGCATAACCCTCAAGCGCCTCGTGCGCTTCACTGCCGGCTATAGCCTCGTCACGCTGATTGGGCCGCTCTTCACCCTAATCCTG
>JBKJQK010000113.1:0-3501 GCA_046594095.1 Anaerolineae bacterium
AGGGGTTGCTGCGCCGGCCGGGGGCGGGCCGCCCTCGGGTCCGGGGTTCGGGTGATCTTGAACATCCATTGCACAACCGGTCCGATGAGCAGGGCAAACGCCAGGGTGCCAATCCCAACGCTCCCGCCCAGCAACCAGCCCGCGGCCAGAACAACGATCTCAATCAGCGTCCGGGTAATCCGCAGGCTCCAGCCGGTCCGGCGGGTGAGGCCCATCATCAAGCCGTCGCGAGGCCCGGCGCCCATTTCTGCCCCAAGATACAGCGCGCTCCCCAGGCCGATTACGGCGATGCCGGCGGCCATCTCGGCCCCCTGGGCGACAAACGGCGCGCCCGGGACCAGCCCCTGGAGCGTGGCGAGGGGCGGGAGGTAGCGCAACATCTCATTGATGACCACACCGATCAGAACGATATTCAGAATGGTTCCCAACCCGGGCCGTTCGCGGAGCGGTAGCCACAGCAGCAGGATTGGAATCCCGACGAGAATCCCGATTGTGCCCAGTTCCATCCCAAGCCGGCGGCTCAGACCGTCGTTGAGGACCTCCCACGGGCCAAGCCCCATATCGGAGTGCTTCATGAGGGCGATTCCAACCCCGAATGCAATGAGGCCGGCGACAAGGCGCGCCCAACGGCGCGGGCTGGCGCCGATATCGGTGGGAAGGCGGGGCATATTAACCACAGCTCCAGGCCGGCATGAGACCGCTCCCGACATCGCGCGGAGGACCCTCGCGCCAGTCAATCGGGATCACCGTGATCCGGGCGATTTCATCCCGAATCTCGTTCAGGACCACGGCATCGCTGGCGGGGGACCAGATCTGGTGGCTGTGGGCGTATTGATCGAAGAAAGGCAGAAACCGGCCGATGAAGACATCCAGGGGTTTGAACGTGCGCAGCAACGTACTCACGCCGCTGGCCACGTCGACAACCCATAGATTCAGCCAGAGTCCGCGATCAGTGGATGGCTCGGGCGCGGCGAGCATCCCGCCGGGATCCGGAATTGGATTCAGCTTGAGCGCCCGCTGGACGGTGGCGTAGGCGGTGGCGACGCTGATATAGGCAATCTTGTCTCCGTCGGGAGACCAAAAAAACGCCAGGATCAGCTCGTCGCTGAGGATACGCACACTGCCGGCAAGATCGACCAGGCGCAAGGGGCCATACGAGGCCTTCGCGGGTCCAGGCGGGCTGATGAAGGCAAGCTGATCGCGGACCGGGCTCCAGGCCAGCGCGACAATGCCAAAGTGACTGACCGAGACACCCTCCTCGAAATGGCGCCCGTCGATGATGAGCTCGGTCTCGCCCGCCATGTTGATCCGGGCGTAGGCCCAGTGCTGCCCGCTCGGGGCGATTCCCGGGGATTGGAAAAGGCCGGGCGGATCCAGATTAACAAGACCAGGATCGGGTCCGGGCTTGAAAGGGTTGACAAACGCCAGTCGCCCCTCGCTGTCGCCGGCAAAGCCCTGGTGCAGGAGGATTCGGTCTCCGGTCGGAGACCATTGCCAGAAGCATGGCCGTCCGGTGGCGATGAGGTGGCCGGTGTGCTCGCCATCGATGGAGACCAGGCGCAAGCCCATCGCCTGTTGGGGCGGGATTCCGGCCAGGAAGGTCAGGTGTTTGCTGTCCGGGGCCCAGTACAGATAAATGGGCGGGCCGCCGCGACTCTCGTAGACAGGCGGGGGAAGCGTCGACAGGGCATCCTCATCCTCAAAGACAAAGATGCCGGCGGTGGCCCGGCTGCTGCCAATCGCGGCGATACGCTGGCTATCGGGCGACCAGGCCGGGAACTGAAAGAAGCGGTCGCGGGACAAGGCGCGCTTGTCAGAGCCATCCGGCGCGATGGTCGTGAGTTGGCCATCCAGGTTGACGTAGGCGATGCGGTTGACGCGCGCCGGTTTTGGGCGGGGGCTCGGCATTGGGTGGATTCTACCGAGGTCAGAGCCTTTTGATCTTCTTATCGAGCTCGGCCATCCGGGCCTCGATCGAATCCTTGTAGCGATCGAGAGACCGCGAAAATTCGTCGGTGGCGTCGAGCAACTCGTTGGCCAGCACACTGGCCGGCTTAAGATTCAACGGGTTTGCCGGATCCGCATTACGCGGGGCGTCTTCGAGCGGGGCAAAGCCGGCAAAGGTCCCGTCGGGGTTGCGGAGCAAGCGGCGCAGGCCAATGATGGCATCCCGGTTGAGCGGGCCGTAGATGTGGGGGAAAAGTGTAGGCGCCGGCACGGCGACGCCGACTGACCCGCCCGTGCCGGCACCGACCAGGCCGAACTCGGCCTCCACCTCTGGCGGCAGCGCCCCGGCAGGTTGCGCCGGTGCTGTTGCAGGCGTTGCGCTCGAGTCTGCGGGCGCCTGGCCGCTGGGAGAGGCCGCGCTCCGGCTTGGGTCTGCCGGCGCCTCCCATTTGACCGGCGCGGCGACACGGGTCTCGTCGATGGCCACGGCCAGGAAGTCGCCGGGCTGGGTCTTGTAGAACCGATTGGCAACTGTCAGCATCAGCGCGTCACCCTGAGTGCAGTGGATGAAGCCATCGGCCGCGTATGCCCTGGGAATGAACGGCAGGCCCGCCGGCGCAGATTCCCAGTCGGCGGAGGTAACCAGATGCAGGATCATGTATTGCTCGCTTTCGTCATCCGTGATTGGGCGGGTGCGGGCTGGCGCTCCGCAATGAAGCGTGAGCCATCAAGCCCCCCGCTGTTTCTCGTCCGGGTCAAGTATTGCCGGAACCGTTGATCCGCGCCGGGCGAGGACGGCCAGGCCGATGCTGATGATATACAGAACCAGGAGCGGGGCCATGACCAGCGCCATGTTAATCGGGTCGGGAGTGGGGGTAATGACGGCCGCGGCGATGGCGATGATGACGATCGCATAGCGCCATTGGCGGATAAGCACCCGCGCGTTCAGAACGTTCAGTTTGGCAAGGATGAAGATGAAGATGGGCATCTCAAAAGCGACACCCATGAAGAAAATGACGTTGGTGAAAAAAGGCAGGGTTTCGTCGACCCGGTACTGGGCGGTGAAGACGCTTGGCAGCAAACCCGACAGGAATTCGATTGCGTTGGGCAGGAACAGGAACCACGAGAAGGACATGCCGAGAATGAAGAGCAGGGAAGCGAGCGGCAGACCCAGGTAGAGCCAGCGCCGTTCTCGCGGCAGGAGCCCGGGGATGATAAAGGCGATGATCTGATACAGAATGATTGGCATCGACAGCGCCGCGCCGATGGTGACCGAGACTGTGAAGTAGTTGGTCAGGCCCTCGGTGGGATTAATGACAATGAACTTGCCGCCCGGGATGCGCTCAGCGATGATTTTGAGGGCCGGTTCGGCCAACAAAAACCCGACGACGGTCCCAAGGCCGAGGCCGAGGACCGCCCGAAAGAGCCGGTCGCGCAACTCACGCAAGTGGTCGAGAAGCGACATTGCCTCTTCTTCGGGCTCGGATGTTTGATCGGGACTGGCGATTTGGTCTGTCATACTTGCCGACGCGCGGCATTATCGCACTGGCGCGG
>JBKJQK010000143.1:0-3467 GCA_046594095.1 Anaerolineae bacterium
CTACCTACCAACGTCTCTGCTGCGCGTGGATCGGTGTCCGCGTCGTTCCCATCGTTCAACGTAAAGGAGATTCTATGACACTCAAGCTCCGCGCTGCCGCTATCCTCGGCATCAGCAGTCTGCTCCTCGTGGGCTTCCACCCGGCGCCCGCTGATGCGCAGCCAACTGCCGTGTACGCTTGCTTCAATCCTAGTGGCCTGACCAGAATTGTGGGACCCACCGAGGCGTGCCGCTCTAATGAGAGCCGCGCTCAGTGGAGTGTCGAAGGGCCGCAGGGGCCGGTGGGACTGACAGGGCCGCAAGGGCTTGCCGGCCCTCAGGGCCCGGCCGGACCGCAGGGAGCGCTCGGTGCCGTTGGGCCACAAGGATCGAAAGGCGATACCGGAACGCCGGGTCCCCAAGGGTCAGCGGGCCCGCAAGGTACTTCTGGTGCGGACGGCGCGGCCGGTCCGCAAGGGCCACAGGGCCCGGAAGGCGCTCAAGGACCTCAGGGTCTGGTGGGTCAGACGGGAGCGGCAGGTCTGAACTGGATGGGACAATGGACAGCGAACGTTCTGTATTCAGTGAAGGATGCCGTGCAGTACGGCGGGTCATCGTATGTCGCCATCACGAGTAATATCGATCCGTCGTTCACTCCAACCAATTGGTCGTTGTTCGCCTCCCGGGGAGCCACTGGCGCAACGGGATCGCAGGGATCGCCCGGCAACGATGGACCCTGGGGACTTCAAGGCCCGCAGGGCCCGGCCGGATCCACAGGGCCGCAGGGCCTGCAAGGGCCTGCAGGCGTACCCACCGCGTACGTGACTAGAGTGCCCGGTCAGGTGGTCATGTCCGACCAGCCGTCCGGCAACCAGGTCTATAGCAAGACACTGTATTTGGACTTGCCTGCCGGTTCATACGTCGTGAACGGAACGATGACTTTCTGGCAGGTGCAACCTGCCTCGTACACGCCGGCATTCATCCGTTGCGACATTCAGGGCGGCACCGGTGCAACCCACCCCTACACCCAGTTCCCTCCTGCTGTGTCTTTCAACCCGGGTTACATCACCGGTCACATGACAACGACATTGAGCACCCCCGGATACGTGACCATGACCTGCTTTTTCTATGCATATAACGCAGTCCGTGCCGGAGGTGGCACTGCAACCATTCAGGAGGGAACACTGTCCGCCATCGCTGTCGGACAGTTGATCATCCAGTAATAGTTGGCTAGTAGGTTCTCTTCGGCCGCTTTCGTCCGCGTCGTTCCCATCGTTGACCGTGGCAGCGCCGCTGACGTCACCGGCGCGCACGACGGAACCCTCGTCGGGACCGCTGGCTTCGCGCCCGGGGTCGTCGGGCAGGCGTTCAGTTTCGATGGTCGTGCGGGCTCGGTTCTGGTGCCCGACGCGCCAGCGCTCGATCCGATAAACGCGATCATGTCCGACGGTCGCAGGTGCCGGGTGGCCGACCGACGTGCCGGCGATCGCCACGACGGGACCAATTGTCGATTGAAGGGCCCGATCCGCCGCTCCGCTATTCGGTCGCGATCCATGTTCGTTGAAAGCCGCGCACTGGACCAAGAACATTCGATCTCGCAGCCGGGAATGATCGAGCGGCGTCCGTCTCAGAACACGTTCGACAGGCGTTCTTTCGACAAGCTACGTCCATTGCGGCTCCAATCGCGCTCACGCTAAACCCCGACGCCAGGCGTGTCTGCACGCCGAGGTCTGAGAGAGAAAATGACCCCAATCGGCCCATCGAAGTACACGGACCCCGACGTCGCACCGAGCGCGGTTCCTGCAGTTGCCGGCACACGCGCGCGCACGGCTCGATCTTGGGCGTGTGTCTGTCTTGTACTTCTTGTCGGAGCGCCTCTTCTGGCTACCGACGCGAGTGGGCAAGCCATCATGACGACGGTGGCTGGAGGAGGGCCTGACGGAGTTCCCGCGCTCAATACTGGTTTCGGTCCACGAGCGATCGCCCGAGACAGCGCGGGAAATCTTTACGTCGCAGCCACGGATCTAAACCGCATCTTCAAGGTGGACGCCAACGGCCAGCTCACGGTCGTTGCCGGCAACGGGTCGAAAGCCATCAGTGGCGATGGCGGCCCCGCCGTAGCCGCCAGCCTGAATAATCCAACCGGAGTGGCCGTCGATGGCGCAGGGGTCCTCTACATCGTCGACAGCTCCAACAACCGCGTTCGGAAGGTGGACGGAGCTGGCATCATCACCACCGTGGCTGGAACCATTAACGGGTTCAGTGGCGACGGCGGTCTGGCCACCGCTGCTCGGCTGAACGCGCCCAGCGCCGTGGCCGTCGACGCGGTTGGCACCGTCTACATTTCCGAGCAACAGCGGATTCGCAGGGTGGACGCACATGGGATCATCACCACGGTCGCCGGAAACGGCTCCAGAGCGTTCGGTGGCGATGGCGGCCCCGCCGTAGCTGCCAGCCTGAGCAATCCAACCGGAGTGGCCGTCGACGAGGGCGGGTCCCTTTATATCGCCGACCAAGGCAACCAGCGCATTCGAAAGGTAGATGCGAGCGGTGTCATCACCACGGTAGCCGGTACCGGGTTGGCTTCCTTTGGCGGTGATGGCGGGCCGGCCACTAACGCCGCACTGTCGTACCCCGCCGGGGTGACCGTCGACGCCGCCGGAACGCTTTACATCGCCGACACAATCAACCTGCGTATTCGGAGGGTGAATGCAAGCGGCGTCATCACCACCGTCGCGGGTAACGGCAGCCTCAGCTTCAGCGGCGACGGTGGCCCCGGCACCGCCGCGGGGATAAACCAGCCGTACGGCGTCGCAGTTGACTCCGCCGGTACTTTGTTTATCGCAGACACATACAACGGCCGTGTGCGCAAAGTGGATGCCAGTGGTGTCATCACCACTGTCGCCGGGAATGGCAGCAACGGCTTCAGCGGCGACGGTGGCCCAGCCACGGACGCGAGTCTTGCCGTCCCGACAGGAGTCACCGTCGCGGCCAATGGCTCTCTATATATCGCGGACCAATCAAACAACGTCGTTCGTATGGTGGACGGAGACGGTGTGATCACGACGGTAGCCGGCAGCATCTACAATCGGTACGCCGTCGTTGGTTTCGGCGGCGACGGCGGTCCTGCCACCAGCGCCCGCCTGGCTAATCTAACCGGCGTGGCTGTGGACAGCGCTGGTAACCTCTACATCGCTGACTCAACCAACAATCGCATTCGCAAGGTGGACACGAGTGGTGTCATCTCCACTGTGGCGGGCACCGGCGCTTTTGGTTTCAGCGGCGACGGCGGTCTCGCCGTGCACGCCAGCCTCGCCAATCCCGTCGCGGTCACCGTTGACCACGCCGGCGCCTTATATCTCATCGATGGTGCGAACCGGCGCATCCGCCGAGTGGACCCCAATGGCGTCATCACCACAGTGGCGGGCAACGGCGGCAGCGGCTTCAATGGCGACGGCGGTCCCGCCACCAGCGCCAGCCTCGCCAAC
>JBKJQK010000149.1:0-10174 GCA_046594095.1 Anaerolineae bacterium
GCCAAAGAAACTTGCGATGGATTTCACGGGACCTTCCCTGGGTATTTTTGTGCCGGCGACCCGGACGTGATTCCCGCGCCTAGCGCGCCTTCCATCCTGCTCCGATCCAGAGCGCCAGCGGCTAGAATTCACGTCCACATGAACTACTGGCTTCTGAAATCCGAGCCTTCCGCCTTCGGCATCGCAGATCTGAAGCGCGCGAAGTCATCGATATGGGATGGCGTCCGCAACTATCAGGCCCGGATCTATCTGCGCGCCGCGCAAGCGGGCGATCTCGCGTTTTTCTACCACTCCAACGCCGAGCCAACCGGCATCGCCGGATTGTGCAGCGTCCTCGCCTCCAACATCGCCGACCCGACCCAATTCGACCCCAGGTCGAAATACTTCGATCCGAAAAGCAGCCCCGCCATGCCGTGCTGGCAAACGGTCAAAGTCAAGTTTGAGGAGGCATTTCCGCGGGTGCTCACCCTCGAGGAACTCAAGGCGGCGTTCAGCCCGGGCGAACTGATGGTCGTCCGAAAGGGCATGCGGCTGTCGGTCATGCCCGTCAGCGCGCCGGTCGCCGCGCGCATCCTCGAGCTGGCCCGTTTGCCGGCGCCGCCCGGCCGATGAATGAACTCACTTCATCGCGGAGCTCCCTGCGCAACGCCGCCAACGCGACAAATGACAGCAATTCTGTGGCCGCCGGTCGTTGAAGTCAGGTCATAGAAGGTCGTCACAAGTTCTCGGCGCCCTTTCGCTGTCTCCCGCGCTACCGAGTGCCAAACTTGGGGCCGTCGCCCGCCTTTAACAGAAGAACGAAGAAGGAAGCCGAACCGAAGCACCCCGGATTCTTGCTCTTCCGTAACTTCCCTTCTTCGTACTTCTGTTATGCGGCCGACGACGGCCCGAGATTCAATCGGGCTCGACGGCTTGTGGCGCGGCGTTTGATCGTCAAGAAGTTCTAATAGGTCACTTAGTTGCGCGAACTGCTGAAGACCATTGGCAGATAGGTTTTCCCGCCGGTTGGCGCCTTGGTTGCCGCCGCACTTGGCGTGGGTGTTTCAACCTTCGGAATGTTGACCGTCGGCGCAACCGCCGTAAGCGCTGAAAGGTCGGGCGTCGGCACGACGATCGTCGGAACGACAATCGCGGTTGGCGTCGCATCCTGGGGCAAGAACGGAAGCGAAGCCCGCATCGCCGGATTCAACGCAATGGAAGCAACAGCCACAATGCACCCCAGGACTACGACGACCGCGGCGATCATCGCCACGATCCCCAACACCGAGGTCTTCTTGCGCTGCCCTGGCGCTGGCGCCAGCGGCTTGCGACTCCCGGTCCCGGGCGGTGGTCCCATCCCCAGCCCGCCGGCGTTGATCGGCACGGGCATCGGGAGCGGCATGTTCAGCGCCTCTTGCGAGAACCCTTGCATCGGAGGCTGATTCTGGACCATCGTTGCCCCGGCCGGCATGGGCGCGGGTGGCGACTGCGGCATCGGCTGTTGAACCATCGTCGCCCCGCCTGGCGGCGCCCAGCTCCCCAATGGCGCGTTGACCGGCGGAACTGGCCCTGTGGGCGGTCTAAACTCGACTGTCCGGTCAAAAGTACTCGAGGGCAAAGGCGGGGCTACGGCTCCCAGGGGACGTCCTTCCGCCGCCGCAAGGACGTCGGCGGCCAGCGTGGCCGCCGTCGAGTACCGGCCGTCCGGTTTTTTGGCCATGGCCCGGTCGATGATGATTTGCCAGTCCGGCGACAAACCCAGTTGGTCCGTCAGGATTCGCGGAATCGGATCCATCACATGCTTGAGCATGATGCCGGTCGGGTTCTCCGCGTCATAGGGGAGTTTGCCCGTCAGCATCTCAAACAGCATCGCACCCAGCGCATACAGGTCCGACCGGCCATCCAGCGGTTCTCCCCGGGCTTGCTCCGGGCTCATGTAGGCGGGCGTGCCGATGACCTGGCTGCGGGTGAGATCCGAGCGCGACATCGCCGTCTTGGCAATCCCGAAATCAGCCAGAAAAGGCTCGCCGCCGTCATCAAAAAGGATGTTGGCCGGTTTCAAATCGCGGTGCACGATGCCGCGCGCGTGGGCCCGGTCAAGGCCCGGCGCAAGGCGGGTGAACAATCGCGCCACTTCGGTCGGCGCCATGGGAATGCCATTCAGGCGCTCCGCGAGCGAACCAGCGCTCATATAGCGCATCGCCAGATACAGCCGGCCATCAGCCTCGCCGTAGTCGTAGACCGGGACAATGACGACGCTTTCGATGGAGGCCACGGTCTTCGCCTCGCGGTCAAACCGGGCGCGAAAGGTCTCGTCGTGCAGGAACTCCGGAGGCAGCACCTTCAGGGCGACCCGCCGCTCGAAGACCGGGTCAAAGGCCTCGTACACGGTGGCCATGCCACCGCGCGCAATCTCGCGCTTGATGATGTACTTTCCAATCTTGTCAGGCAACATGTTAATTCTCACTTTATCGCGAAACGCAAATCGTGCCGTGCCGCCTTTTAATTATGGCATTCCCCACAAACGAACGCCCCCTGACGATGTTCCAAACACCGCCAGGCTTCCATCCGCCGAGAAATCCACGCTGGTCACACCGGCCAAAGTCAGCTGCCGCGTTGCCGCGGCGCCCGGCGTCGCAATCATCTCGGGAAGTTTGAAGAACTTGCTCCGGTTGCGCCCGCCAACGAACAGCAGGTCTCCACCGGGCGGGAAACCAAGCGCCTCGACAGGATTGGCCGCCTCTTTGAACGCAGTGGCCGCCGACCAATCGTCCGCTTTCCAGACGCGGACATCGCTGGTCTGGTCGGCCGCGGCGCAGGCCTTGGCGCATGCGGCCGCCGCGAAATACTTCCCGTCCGGTGAAAACGCGACCGGCACCGTGACGCCATTGCTGTCGAACTTATAGGACAGCATCCGCTTGCCGTCCGCGATTCGCCACACCGTCACCTGACCCAGGCTGTTGCTGCCCGCGAGCAGGCTGCTGTCGGGCGAAAACCGCAAGCCGCCCATGTTGTAACCGTTGTCAACCTGGAATACGCGAGCGCCCGTATCCGCCGCGAATACCTGGATCGGCGTCTTGCCAATGACATCGACTCCGCCGGTGGCCACCAGCTTGCCATCGGAAGAATACGCAACCTGGTTCATCTCCAGGCCGACCGTGGCGAAAACCCGGCCGACGGTGCCATCCGCGGTCCGGTAGAGCGTGGCATTCTTCCCGGCGGCAACCACGAAACCGCGCGAATCAGGAGACAGGTCCGCCGACCATGGTATCGACGCGACCGTGACTCGCCCGAGGACGCTGCCGTCGGCGCGCCGCCAGTACTGGAATCGATTTTCTGGAGCCGCCTGATTCGAAACGTTGCCCAACGACGCAAAGACGACGACGCCTTCCGTGCCAAAGCCCACCGAGCGCACGACGGTGTCGGTCGAGTCGGCCATGACCCGCAGCTCGCGCAGGCTGTTCACGGTGGACGCGTCCAGGGTGGCGGGGCGGGCGGTGGCCGTTGGAACGGCCGTTCGGACCGCTGTGGCGGGAATTGCGGTCGCGGGAAGCGCCGTCGCCGGAACGGGCGTGGCGGGTGCGGAGGTCGGGGCAACAACGATCACCGGCGGCGTGGCGGTCCCGGCCGGCGCAAGAGGACGGCCCGGGCCAAACGCCCCACTGAGCGCCGCGATCGCCGTGGCGCCCGCGCCGACAAGCGCGCACGCGCCGATGAGGACGCCCACAATCAGGAGCGGCGAAGCCCGTCGCTTCTCGGGCCTTGGCGGCGCGACCGGCGGCGCCTGACCGGAATTTTGCGGCGAAATCGGGCGCGGTGGTGTGCCCGGCCTGACGACCGTTGGCCCGCCGCCCGGCGACATCGGCTGGGCGGTCCCGAGTACCTGGGTCATTGGCGCGCCCGGCCCCGCCATAGGCAAAGGCGATACCATGGGCGGGGTTGCGTTGATGGAGCGGCCTTCCACGATCGAATTGATATCGTTGGACAGGCTGGCCATGTTGGCGTAGCGATCGTTCGGGTTCTTGGCCATCGCCCGGTCCACGACCACCTGCCACGCGCCAGGCAACCCGGGCGCCAGCGCGGCCAGGCGCGGGATTGGATCGAGGATGTGCTTCATCATCATCCCCGTGGGTGTCTCGGACACAAAGGGCAGCCCGCCCGAGAGCAACTCGAACAACATCACGCCCATCGCATAGACATCCGATCGCCCATCCAGGCGCTCGCCGCGAGCCTGCTCCGGGCTCATATACGAGGGGGTTCCGATAGCCCCGCCCTGAGTCAACTCGGTATTCGTGCTCAGGCTGAGCTTGGCAATCCCAAAATCGCTTACATACGGCTCGTGGTTATCGTCAAATAGAATGTTGCCCGGTTTGAGATCGCGGTGCGTCACACCCTTGCCGTGGGCCCGATCCAAAGCCGGGGCCAGCCGGTCATAGACTTTCGCGATATCGGCCGGGCTTAGGCGCCCAACCCGAAGCTTGTCAGCCAGCGACCCGCCGCCCATATAGCGCATGGCCAGAAACACCTTGCCATCTGCCTCGCCAAAATCATAGACCGGGACGATGGCCGGATGCTCGAGCCCGGCGATCGTCTTCGCCTCACGCTCAAAACGCGCGCGAAAGGTCGTGTCGTGGAGCAGCTCGTCCGGAAGCACCTTCAGCGCAACGATGCGTTCGAAGGTGGGGTCATACGCTTCGTAGACGGCAGCCATACCGCCGCGTCCCAGCTCGCGCCGTATTTGATATTTTCCGATCTTGTCCAAGGCCATGCGCCGACTTTACCCTGAAACCGAAAATTTAGCGCGGCTTGGTTCCGCCGGCGCGCGGAGCCCGGCGGGTCGTGGGGCGCGGTCGCGGCGTCACGCGCGGCCGGCGGGCACGGACCGCCCGGGCCGGCTTGATCTCGGGTTCGGCCTGGGCCACCGGCTGCCGCGTCAGCGCCGCTTTGAGGACCTCGTCCATGCTCGTCGCGAGGACCAGGGTCATGTCACGCTGAGCCTTGCGCGGGACTTCCTCGAGGTCCTTCACGTTTTTCTTGGGGAGGATAAAGACCCGGATGCCGGCCCGGTGGGCGGCCAGTATCTTTTCCTTCAGTCCGCCGATCGGGAGAACCCGCCCGCGCAAGGTGATTTCGCCCGTCATCGCCACGTCGCGGCGAATGGGAATCTTGGTCAGGGTCGAGATCAGCGCAGTCGCAATGGCGATACCCGCCGATGGTCCATCCTTCGGTGTCGCGCCTTCAGCGACGTGCACATGGAAATCGCTCTTTTCGAAGACCTTGGCCGGAATACCAAGTTGAGCGGCCAGGCCGCGGGCATAGCTCATCGCCGCCTGCGCGCTCTCCTGCATCACGCTGCCCAATTGCCCGGTCAGTTGCAGGTTGCCCTTGCCCTCCAACGCGCTGACCTCGATTTGCATCAGATCGCCGCCACCTTCACTCCAGCTTACGCCGTTGGCAACTCCGACCTGATCCTCGGCGTCCACCCGCCCAAAATCGAACTGGGGCGGCCCAAGGTACTCGCTAAGGGAGGTTGCCGCCACACGCCGCGGGGTCGGCTTGCCCTCCGCCTTCCGGCGGGCTACCTTGCGCAGGATCATGCTGATCCCGCGCTCGAGACCGCGCACACCGGCCTCATACGTGTATTCGCGAACGATGCCCTTGACTGCGTCGTCGTTCAACGCCAGCGGCGTGTCGCGCAGGCCGTTCTCCTCCATCGTCCGCGGGATGATGAATCGCCGCGCAATCTCAAGTTTCTCCTCTTCGATGTAGCCGGGGAACTCAATGACTTCCATCCGGTCGAGCAAGGCCGAGGGGAGCGAGTACACGCTGTTGGCGGTCGTCACCCACAGAACCTGCGACAGGTCGTACGACAGGTCCAGATAGTGGTCTTCGAACTCCGAATTCTGCTCGGGGTCCAGCGCCTCGAGCAGGGCCGCAGCCGGATCTCCCCGGTAGTCGCCCATCTTGTCGATCTCGTCCAGGACAAACAGGGGATTGATCGTTCCAGCTCGCTTGAGCGTCTGGAGAATACGGCCAGGCAGCGCGCCCACATAGGTCCGCCGGTGACCGCGGATTTCAGCTTCGTCATGAATGCCGCCCACGCTCATCCGCGCGAATTTACGGCCAAGGGCCTCGGCGATGCTGCGGGCCAGGCTGGTCTTGCCCGTGCCCGGCGGGCCGACAAAACAGATGATCGGGCTGCGCATCTTTCCGCCGGTCAACTTGCGGACGGAAATGTACTCCAAAATCCGCTCCTTGGCCTTCTTCAGCCCGTAGTGGCGCTCATTGAGCAGGACCTCGGCGTTGGCGACCCCAAGGTTATCGGTTGTGCGCTCAAGCCATGGCAGATCGAGAATCCACTCGACATAGTTGCGGGTCATCCCAATCTCCGGCCCCATCATGCTGTTCATCCGGGACAGCCGCGTGATTTCCTGCTCGGCCCGCAGCCGGGTCGGCTCAGGAAGCTCCCTGGCTTTGAGCCGCGCCATGAGCTGGTCGGCGTCATTGGTCTCCGGGGCGATCTCGCCAAGTTCAGTCTGCAGCGCCTTGATCTGCTCGCGCAGAAACACCTCGCGCTGACCCTTGTCTAATTCCTTCTCAGCCTGCTCGTAGACCTGGTCCTCGAGCTCGAGCAAATCGAGCTGAAGGGCCAGGGTCTTGCTCAGACGCTGAAGGCGGGTGCCCGCCTCTGGAATCTCGAGCAATGCCTGGCGCTCTTCGATCGGCAGCACGAGTGTCTGGGCAATCAAATCAGCCAGCCAGCCCGGCTCCTCGATGTTCATCGCGTAGACGTGGGCGTCTTCGGGCAGCCGGCGGTCCAGGCCCACGACCTCCTCGAACAAGGCAAGGTCGGCCCGCATGAGCGCCTCGACTCTGGCCGTGCGCTTCTCAGTTTCGCGGATGAGCTTGACCCGGGCCGTCAAATACGGGGTCGCCTGGAGCCACTCGAGCACCTGGGCGCGCACAACGCCTTTTGCCAGGACACCGTGGGCGCCATCGGGCAGGCGCATGTTGCGCCCAAGCATGGCCACCGTGCCAACCATGAACAAATCGCTCGGCTTGGGATCCTCGGTCCGGTGCGTTTTTTGCGCCACGACCAGGGCCAGGCCCAATTCGCTGGCTTCTTCCACCCCGCGCATGGCCCGCTCGCGAGTGGCGTAGAGCGGCGTCACCGCCTTTGGATACAGGACAGTGTCGCGCAACGTCACGACCGGAACTTCGATCTCGTCCGGAAGCCGGCTGGCCGTGTCGGCGCTGCTGCCCATGAAATCCTCGCTGAAACTGGCCGCCATGAGCCAATTGCGCTGTTCAGGAGAGGAGGTTTCGGGCGGGTGAGTTGGGTTTGTCAATCTGAAAGCAAGCGTAACACACGCGCCTGAACGTGCGCTAAAAAAAGTGCGCGCACTCCGCCATATCAACGGCAGCGCCTCGAACGCAATCAGGAGAAACGGAGAAGGCGAGAAAGCACCCTGCCGTTCCTCCCCTTCTCTCTTTCTCCTGAAAGGCCGGCGAATGGGGGCTTAGAAGAAGGCCTGGATTCCCGTCTGCGACCGCCCGAGAATCAGCGCATGCACGTCATGGGTGCCCTCGTAGGTGTTCACCGCTTCGAGGTTCATCACATGCCGGATTACGTGGAACTCGTCCGAGATGCCGTTGCCGCCGTGCATATCCCGCGCCTGGCGGGCCACGTCCAGCGCCTTGCCGCATGAGTTGCGCTTGACCAGCGACACCATCTCGGGCGCGGCTTTGCCTTCGTCGATCAGCCTGCCCACCCTGAGCGCCCCTTGCAGGGCCAGCGTGATCTCGGTCTGCATATTGGCCAGCTTGAGCTGGATGATCTGGTTGGCGGCGAGCGGCCGGCCGAACTGCTTGCGGTTGAGGGTGTAGTCGCGGGCGGCGTGCCAGCAAAACTCGGCCGCGCCAAGCGCCCCCCAGCTGATGCCATAGCGGGCCTTGTTCAGGCAGCCAAACGGTCCCCTCAAACCGGATACGTTCGGCAGCAGCGCGTCCTCGGGGGCGTGGACCTCGTCCATCACAATTTCGCCCGTTGACGATGCCCGCAGGCTGAACTTTCCCTCGTACTTTGGCGCGCTCAACCCCTTCATCCCTTTCTCGAGCACAAAGCCCCGAATAACGCCCGCATCGTCTTTGGCCCACACCACAAACACATCGGCTATCGGCGAGTTTGTGATCCAGGCTTTGTTGCCGTGCAGGACCCATCCGTCGCTTACTTTGCGGGCCCGGGCCTCCATCGAGCCCGGATCGCTCCCATGATTGGGCTCGGTCAGGCCAAAGCAACCCACGATCTCGCCGGAGGCCAGGCGAGGCAGATACTTCTCACGTTGGGCGTCCGTCCCATAGGTGAAGATCGGATGCATGACCAGCGACGATTGCACGCTCATCGTGCTCCGATAGGCGCTGTCCACCCGCTCGACCTCGCGCGCGATCAGCCCATAACTCACATGGTTGAGCCCGGCGCAACCATAGCCATCAATCGTGCAACCCAGAAATCCGAGCTGGCCCATCTCGCTGATGACCGCCCGGTCAAAGGTTTCGTGCCGGTTGGCCTCCAGAATCCGCGGCATGAGCTTGTCCTGGCAATACGCCCGGGCCGCATCCCGGACCATGCGTTCTTCATCACTCAATTGATCCTCAAACAGAAACGGATCGTCCCACTTGAATTCTGCTATTGTGGCCATGCTTGGGATTGTACGCCGCGTCCGGTCGATCTTCACCGCCGCGCGAAGGAATACAATTGCCCCCTCAAACGAGAACGCTATGAACATCATTACCCTGGTCAAACAGACCCCTGACACCGCCAAGCTGTCGCGCACCCTGAACGGGCTGCAATTGATGGCCGACGGTCAGTCCCGCATCGTGAACCCATGGGACGAATATGCCCTGGAGACGAGTCTTCAGCTCAAGGAAAAGCATGGCGGCAAAAAGGTGACCGCCCTTGCCCTCGGCAAACCTGAGGCCATCGAAGCCCTGCGGACCGGGCTGGCGATGGGAGTCGATGAGGCCATTCTGGTCTCTGACCCGGCCCTGGCCGGACTGGACACGCTCGGCACTGCGCGCGCCCTCGCGGCCGCCATCCGCAAGATCGGCGCCTTTGACATCATCCTGGCCGGCCGCTCCGCCATCGACGGCAATAGCGCCGCGGTACCCGCCCAACTGGCCGCCCTGCTCGGCGTGCCGCTGGTTTCGTATGTCTCCGCGCTCAAGGCCGTCGACGCGGCCCGCCGGACGATCACGCTGGTTCGGGCGCTCGAGGGTGGCCGCGAAACCGTCACGACCCGCCTGCCCTGCATCCTGACCGTGGTCAAGGAGGTCGCCGAGCCACGCTATCCGAGCTTCATGGGCATCCGCAAGGCCTCCAAGGCAACCGTCGCCACCTGGACCTTGAAGGATCTCGCGCTCGACCCGGCCCAGCTTATTCCCCAACTCAGTTGGGATGCCGGCCTGCCTCAAATGCGCGAGGTCAACTGCGATTTCGTATCCGGCTCGCCGGCCGAACAGGCCGCCGCGTTGGTGGACAAGCTGATCAGCCAGAAGGTACTATGACAAACGATATCCTCGTCTGGATCGAACACACCGCCAATCAGGCCGACTCAATTTCGTGGGAGGCCATGAGCGCGGCCGCCGGCCTGGCCGCGGCGACAAATGGCGCAGTCCGCGCCATCGTCGCCGGCTCAGGCGCGCGCGCGCTGGCCGAAGCCGCCCTGCGCCGCGGCGCGGCCAGCGTCTTTCTCGCCGATGACGCCAGCCTGGCCAGTTTCCGGCTCGAGGCCTATGGCGCCGTCGTTGCCGGCCTCGTCACCGCACATCAACCCGCCGCCTTTGTGGCTGGGGCCAGCCTGCGCGGGCTCGAGCTGTCGGCCTGGGTGGCCGCCCGCTGCGGCGCGCCCCTCGCCGCCGATGTCACCGACGTCAGCGCCGCCGGCGGTGCGATCATCGCCGTGCGCCCCACCCTGGCCGGCAACGTCGTCGCAAAGGTGACCCTGCCCGGGCCCGGCACGCGCGTCATCAGCACCCGCCGACGGCTGTTCCCGGCCGCGGTCGAGAACCCCGCTGCGGCGGGCGAGATCGTCGCGGTCCCGGCCGCCCTTGCGGAAGACGCTATCCCCACCAAAATCGTCGGCTTTGAGCCGGCCGCCAACACGGTCAGCCTGAACGACGCGCGGATCGTCGTCTC
>JBKJQK010000330.1:0-5623 GCA_046594095.1 Anaerolineae bacterium
GCCCCGCGCTCGCGATGACGGCCATCGGGTTCAGTCCAGGCGGATCTCGCCGCCTTTGCGCTGGCTGCGATACACGGCGTCCAGAATCGTGATCACCTGGAGCGATTGCTCGGCCGGTACCGGGGATGGCGCCCCGTCGAGCACAGCCTTGGAGAACTCCAGCACTTCCTGCTTGTGGGCGGGATTGGTATTGCTCGTGTTCTTCAGGGTCGTGTTGAAGAGCTGCATCGCAGGATTGTCGGAGGTGTAGATCTCGCACTTTGGCCAGAGCGCGCCGCCGCGGTCGCCATACAGCCACATCTGCATGTCTTCGACTCCGCCCGCCGGCACGTCGTGGTGGAGCATCCAGCTCACTTCCAGGATCAGGGTTGCGCCGTTGTCAAATCGGACAAACGCGGTCGCCAGCTCCTCGACATCGACCTCGGCTGGGATGGGGGAGTTGTTCGCCCAGGAGCTAAACGCGCCGGGCTGCTTGGACAACACGTTGCGGGTCACCCCGGTGACGCTGACGGGTTTGGGATGCCCCATCATCCACAAGGTCAAATCCAGGATGTGCACGCCAATGTCGATGGTCACGCCGCCGCCCGAAAGGGAGTGCTGAATAAAGCCGGGCCGGGTCGGCAGAAAATTCCGGCGGAGCATCCAGCTTCGGGCGTGGTAAATGTTGCCCAGCGTGCCGCGATCGATTTCGGCCTTAAGCGCTCGGGCGTTCCCGGTGAAGCGGAAGTGCTGGGCGGTCATTAACATCTTGCCGCTCGCATCCCGGGCGGCAATTATCTGCCGGATGTCGTCTGGCGTCGGAGCGAGCGGCTTCTCGCACAGCACGTGTTTGCCGGCCTTCAGCGCGGCGATCGCGATGGGCGCGTGGGCGCGGTTGGGGACGCAGATGTCGACGGCGTCGACATCTGCGTCCGAGAGAATCTCATCCAGGCTGGCGGTCAGGTGGCTCACCCCGTATTTGGCGCCCCAGGCGCTCAGGGTCGGCCAATGTGCGTCATATCCCGCCACCACCTGGGCGTAAGGCGAATCGATCCACCCGGGCATGTGGGCGTGGACGATTCCGCCCGTTCCGATCACGGCGACATTGAGTTTGTTTGGCATGATTGCGCTTTTTTAGTTGCGATACATCAGCGCCATCACGCGGTTGCGCTCGGCGCAGGCCGCGGCGGTGACGAAATTGTCGGCCGGCTGTTTGCCTTCCAGCCAGTCCAGAAAGAGATCGAAGCCAGCAGGCTGGGCATTCGGAAGGTCGATCCATGTGCCAATGCCATCGGCGCCGGCGACATGCGCGCTCTTGAAGCGCAATTGTTTGTCGATGACGACGGCGTGTCCGTCGGTGCCGCTGATGAGGGTCGTGACTGGGTCCGTCACGTCCACCCAACCCGCTGCCAGGGTGCCGGCGACGCCGCTGGAGAACCGGAGCAGTCCCTCGCCATATTCATCGCAGTCGCCGTATCGGCCCGTCGCCACTCCCAGAACCGCCGATGCCTCGGTCACAGGGCCCAGCCACCACAGCAGCAAGTCGAGGGCGTGCGCGCCCAGATCGCCAAACGCGCCGACGCCGGCCTGGGCGGGGTCGGCCATCCAGCGCCACT
Organism: Anaerolineae bacterium; assembly: GCA_046594095.1. Taxonomy (GTDB): domain Bacteria; phylum Chloroflexota; class Anaerolineae; order J036; family Brachytrichaceae; genus Brachythrix. The sequence continues at coordinate 1,596 of JBKJQK010000330.1, forward strand.
CGGTATCGAACCAGCCCTTCAGCGATCCTTCGTGGCAGTTGCTCTGACGGGCTCGCGTAATCCGCCCAAAGCTGCCGTCCTCGATGCGGGCTTTCAGAAACTGGTTCACCGGCGATCCGCGCTGGAAAAATCCGGTGTGAAAGGCGACCCCGGCGGCTTCGATGGCCCTCGCCATGCGGGCCGCGTCGTCGCTGCCCATCCCGAGCGGCTTCTCGACAAACATGTCCTTGCCCGCGGCCGCGATGGCGGTGACAAGCGGTTCGTGCCGGGCGGTCTCCGAGCATACGATCACGGCGGACACGTTCGGATCGCTCAGCGCGTCGGCGGGGTCCGCGATGGCCTGGGCGTTCATCTCTTTGGCCCATCGATCGCGGCGGTCACGGTCGTGGTCCCACACGTGGCTGAGATGGAGGCCCGTGCGGTCCCGGAAGCGCTTCATGAATCCGGGGGTGTGAATATGCGCGGCGCCGATCAGTGCGATGTTTTTCATGGAGGCCCCAAGCATACCGCTGACGTCGGACACCGGATCACTGACAACTTCCGTTCCCTCCGCTTCTTCCGTTCTTCTGTTCCAAATGCCAGAAACTTATCCAGATTACCGTCGTCCCCGTGTCGATGGCACGGCCGCCTCGTCCAACGCTTCGACCCGCACCGCGCAGGCCTTGTACTCGGGTATCTTGGCCTGCGGGTCTACCGCGTCGATGGTGAGCAAATTCGCGGCGGCCTCGGCGAAATGAAACGGAACGAAGACCACGCCCGGGGTCGTCTTGGTCGTCACTTTGGCTCGCAGGGTGATCGTGCCGCGCCGCGAGGTCACCTGCACAGGCTGCCCGTCGGCCACGCCCGCTTTTGTCGCGTCGGCCGGGTTGAGCTCCATCAGGGCCTCAGGGAAGAGCTCATCCAGCCGGCTGTTGCGGGTGATCGAGCCGCCGTGCCAGTGCTCGAGTACGCGCCCGGTTGTCAGAATCAAGGGGTAGGTCTCATCCGTTGGCTCGACAGCCGGCTTATACGTCAGCGGCTGGAAAAGGCCGCGCCCGCGCGGGAAGCGCTCTGCGAACAGGTAAGGCGTGCCCGGGTGGCCGGCGTCGGGCACGGGCGTCTGCAGCCCCTCGGCCTCCAGCCGGTCGTAGCGGATCCCCGCATAGTCCGGGATGGCCCGGCCGATCTCTTCCATCACCTCCGATGGATGCGCATACGCCCAGCCAGCCGTCGGCCGCCCGAGTCGGGACTCGATCCGCTGGGCGAGGTCGCAGACCACCTCCCAGTCGGCCCGCGCCTGTCCGCGCGGCGGGATGGCCTGGCGCACGCGCTGCACCCGCCGGTCGGTGTTGGTGAACGTCCCGTCCTTCTCGGCGAAGCTCGCCGCGGGCAGGAACACGTCGGCATAGGCGGCCGACTCGTTCATGAACAGATCCTGGGCGACCATGAACTCGAGCTGTTCGATCTGATGCCGGGTGTGGTTGAGGTTGGGCTCGGACATCATCGGGTTCTCGCCCATGATGAAAAGCGCCCGGACCGTCCCGCGGATCGCGCCGACGATCTCCGTTGTGCTCAGCCCGAGCGCGCGATTCAGGCCGCCAGGCTCGACGTTCCAGGCCTGTTCAAAAAATTGGGCCACCGCCTTGCCGGTCACCAGTTGATAGCCTGGATAGTGCCAGGGCATCGCCGCCATGTCCGATGCGCCCTGGACATTGTTCTGGCCGCGCAACGGATTGAGCCCAGTTCCAGGCCGGCCGATCTGTCCGGTCAGAAGCGCGAGATGGATCAGCGACGACGCGTTGTCGGTGCCGTGCGTGTGCTTGGGAATTCCGAGCGCCCAGTAAATCGCCGCGTTTGAGGCGCGGGCATACATCCGGGCGGCCCCGACGATGAGATTGCGGTCGACCCCCGATATCGCTTCAGCGTAGTCGGGGGTGAAGGGGGCAAGCGAGGCGGCATAGGCCTCATAGCCCTCGGTCCGGGCGCTGATGAAGGCCTTGTTCACCAGCCCTTCATCGACGATGATCCTGGCCATCGCGCTGAAGACGGGCACATCCGTCCCCGGCCGCAATGGCAGCCATAGCGCGGCGTAGTCGGCCATCTCGATGTGGCGCGGATCGATGACGATCAGCTTCGCCCCGTGCTTGCGGACCGCCGCCTTCATCTGCAGGGCGATGATGGGGTGGGTCTCGGCCGTGTTCGAGCCCGTGACGATGAAGGCATCGCTCAGGATGACCTCGGCCGCGGTGTTGCTCATCGCCGCCGAGCCGATCGCCTGTTGCAGAGCGACGACCGAACCGGCGTGGCACAGCCGGGTGCAATGGTCGATGTTGTTGGTCCGGTACAGCGCGCGCAACAGCTTCTGGAGTAAGTAGTTGTCTTCGTTGGTCGCTTTGGCGCAGCAGAAGGCGGCCAGGGCGTCCGGCCCGTGCCGGCGATAAAGGCCAGTCATCCGATCCGCGATAAGCTCAAGCGCTTCGTCCCAACTGGTTTCGCGCCACTCGGCCCGGTCGAAGGCTTGCGTGCGCACTCCGGGTTTTTGCGGAACGCGGCGGATCAGCGGAGTTGTCACCCGCCGCCGGTGGTAAATGAAGTCCGTCCCGAAGCGGCCCTTCACGCACAGGTTGCCCCGGTTGACGACCGCGTCACCCGGGGAGGTCACGGCATTAACCATGTCGGCCTTGAGGTGTAGCTCGAGCTTGCAGCCGACACCGCAAAAGGGGCAGGTGGTGGTGGTGATCCGGTCAGGGGTCAGCATGGCCTTCAGGGTGTCGCCGAATCGGCCTGTTCGAGCTCCCACGCCCGCATGGGCTTGAGCGCGCCGGTCGGGCACACGCCCACGCGCTGCCCGCAGAATACGCAGGTGGTCTCGGGAAGCGGCTTGTCGTAAAACGAGGCGATCCGGGTGTCAAATCCACGCCCGTCGAAGTTAATGGCAAAGGTGTATTGTGCATCCTCCGCGCATACCTGAACGCAGCGCCAGCACAGGATGCACTTGGCGTAGTCGCGGACGAACATCGGGTTGTCGCGGATGACCGCCAGGTCGCGCGCTGCGACGCCCACAAAACGGGCCGGGTCGGCGCCCGTTTCGGCGATCCGCGCCGCGTCCAGCAGGGTGGCGCCCGCGGGCGCGACGACAGTCTGGCCGTCAAGGGTCAGGCTAACGGTGTCCGCCATCACGGGAGTAACTCCGGCCAGCGCTTGATGGCGCTGAGCACGACCGAGGCCGCGGTCTGGCCCAGACCGCACAATGACGCGTCGGTCACTGTCCAACCGATGTCGTCAAGACGTAGCCGGTCTCCCGGCAGGGCCGCGCCCGAGGCCATGCGATCGATGACCTCCGCCTGGCGCTGGGTGCCGAGCTGGCACGGGAAGCACTTGCCGCATGACTCCTTCGCAAAGAACCGGGCGATGCGCCGGATGGGGTCGCGCAGGTCGCGCGTGTTGTTGAAAGCCATGATCACACCGGAACCCATCGGCAAGCCGGCCGCCCGCATGTCCTCGAAGCTCAACTTTGTGCCGAGGACCCCAGGGCCAGCCAGCACACCGGCCGCGCCGCCGATCAGAAGCGCCTGGAGTGTCCCCGCCACTCCGCCGGCCCGGGCAAGCAATTCGCCAAGCGTCACGCCGAATGGCATTTCGTACAACCCTGGGCGGGCGATGTCGCCCGACAGGCAGAACAGCTTTGGGCCGGGCGAATTAGGAGTCCCATAGGCGCGGAAGGGCTCCGCGCCACGCTCCAGCACGACCTGGGCGACCGCCAGAGTTTCAACATTGTTGACGACTGTGGGCGCGCCAAACAGGCCGTGGGTGACCGGGAAGGGCGGCTTGAGACGGGGGAATCCGCGTTTGCCCTCGATGGATTCGATCAGAGCAGTCTCCTAGCCGCAAAGGTAGGCCCCGGCCCCGGCTCGGACGTCGATCTCGATGGACACGCCCGAGCCGAGGATGTCCTCGCGAATGTAACCGGCCAGGCGCAAAACCCCGACGGCGTCGCGCGCACGGGCGAGCGCTTCCGGATATTCGCCCCGGATGTAGACGTAGATCTT
>JBKJQK010000401.1:0-7619 GCA_046594095.1 Anaerolineae bacterium
TGCGCTTGCCCAGGCGCGCGAACAAGTCGGGCTGGTTGAGGCCCGCCAGGCGCAGTCGGCCGCAATCCCGGTAGTCCGTCAGGCCGACATCGACTCCGCGAAGGCCGGTCTTAACGCCGCCAACGCGGCCTATGCCGAGCTCGCAAAACGGCCGACGGATAGCGCGGTGGATCAGGCATTGCGGAGCTGGAACCAGGCCAAAAACTCCTTGTGGTCGGCTCAGATCACGCGCGATGGCGCCTGCGCGATTTCGCGCGCCGCGGTTGCGTGCAAGTCAAATGAAGCGACCGTGGGTGGCGCGTTTGAGGCGGAACGGGCCGCCTATTCGCGCTATCTAGACGCCCAGCGCGGCGCGTCGGTTCAGGAGTTTTCCCAGGCGTACGCCAATATCCAGTCGGCCGACGCCCGGGTCAGGACCTTGACTGAGCCACTTTCCATGACCGTGGAACAGAAACAGGTGGCCGTTGTGGAACTTGCTCAGGCGCGCAGCTCGGTCAGCCGGGCCGAGCGCAATCTGGCCCGGGCCGTGTTGACCAGCCCGTGTGATTGCGCCGTTCAGGACGTCACGATCGCCGTGGGCGCGGCGGCCGGCAGCGCGCCGGCATTTACCCTGTCGCAATTGAGCAACCTTGTGTTCCGCAGCACGAACTTGTCCGAACGCGACCTCGCCTCGGTTAAGTTGGGCGCGGCGGCGACAATTCGGCTCAAGCCCTATGACGCCAACTTCACCGGCAAAGTGAGCGCGATCCTGCCGCAGTCTGCCGGCTCCCAGGGAAATGCCGCGATTTTCACGATCCTGATTGCGGTCGATCCCTCCGAGCCCAGTCTTGGCGCGGATCTGCTGCCCGGCATGACGGGCCAGGCCGAGATCACGGCTCGCTGAATTTCGGTGTAACATCGCCTCCATTCCGCACATAAAGAGAGGAAGTTCATGCCAAATCGGGCCATCACATTTCTATGCCTCAGCAGCGCCGTCAAGGGCCAGGTACTTCTGGAGGAGTTGAAGAAACAGGGTGCCCGGGTCCTTTTATTGACCGAGGAACGCTGGCGTGACGCGGACTGGCCCAAAGCCAGCCTTGACGACATCTTTTTCATGCCCAGCCTGGCCAACAAACAGCATGTGCTGAATGCGGTGGCCTATCTGGCCCGCGGGACGCAAGTTGATCGCATCCTTCCATTGGACGACTATGAGGTCGAAACGGCCGCCAGCCTGCGTGAGCACCTTCGAATTCCGGGCATGGGCGAAACGACCGCCCGCTATTTTCGCGACAAGCTCGCGATGCGAGTTAAAGCCAATGAAGCTGGGATCGCCGTGCCGGATTTCGTGGGGGTGATCAACTATGACGCCATCCGCGAGTTTATGAGCCGCGTCCCGCCGCCCTATATGCTCAAGCCGCGGGGTGAGGCCGGCGCCATGGGAATCAAGAAGATCGCTGACAGCGAGGAGTTGTGGCGCTGGCTGGACAAGCTTGGGGACAATCAGTCATTCTATGTGCTTGAACGGTTTGTCCCCGGCGATGTCTACCACGTCGATTCGCTGACCTGGGAGAAGGAAATTCAGTGGGCGGCCGCGAGCAAATATGGGGCGCCTCCGCTTGCCATTTCGCATGGGGGCGGGGTATTTACGAGCTCGACCCTGGCCCCGGATTCGGACGAGGCCCGCCAGTTGTTCGCGCTGAACAAGCAGCTCTTGAAAGACCTGGGCATGGTCCGAGGCCCGACCCACGCCGAGTTCATCCGCGGGCGGGCGGATGGCAAACTCTATTTTCTCGAGATCGCGGCCCGGGTTGGCGGGGCGAATCTGGCCGACATGATCGAGGCTGGGACAAACATCAATCCGTGGCGCGAATGGGCTCGAATCGAGATCGCGAATGCGCGCGCGGATCAGTATCAGATTGGCGAGCGCCGTCGCGACTCCGCCGGAATCGCGGTGTGCCTGGCCCGCATGGAATGGCCGGACCTGTCCGGGTTTAACGCGCCCGAGGTGGTTTGGAAGATGAGCAAGGCATGGCATGCCGGACTTATAGTGCGTTCGCCCGACGCGGCCCGAGTCCAGGAACTGCTCAACGACTACAAAGAGCGATTCGCGCGCGACTTTGTCGCCCGGGGCGAAGTGCTCGAGACCGGCCGGAACGTGTAGGTTGGCCGCGGGAGCGTGGGCGGCCCAACCCCAGTCCCGCAGGGACTTCGTTCATGTTGCGCGGCGCTTCTAGCGGCGCGAAGTTCCCAGGCCCGACTGCACCGCTTCCACGACCCTATCCAGGTCATCCGATTTTCGCCAATCAAGCGCGGTGGCGTCGACCTGAACTAGAGGACAGATCTGGAACGCCGCCGCCCATCGATCGTACAAGATGTTCAGTCGCTCGAGATATTCGCGCGGGATGGCCTGCTCGTACCCGCGATTTCGCTCGCCGATGCGTTCCAACAGTGTGGTTACCGGGGCACGCAAATAGACGACCAGATTCGGCGGCGGGATGACCAGCGACATTGTGTTGTACAGGCTGTGATACGTTCCCCAGTCCCGGGCGCTCATGTGGCCCTGTTCATGCAAATTTCGGGCGAAGATCTCGGCGTCTTCATACAGGCTCCGGTCTTGAATGACCGACGTCGTGCGCAACCCGATTTGGCAGTGCTGTTCAAGGCGCTTCGACAAAAAGAACGTCTGGGAGTGGAAGCTCCAGGCCGACATGGCGGCGTAGAAGTCTTCCAGATACGGATTGTCGGCGTGGGGTTCAAACGCGGCCTGCCAGCCCAGGCGTTCGGCCAGACGCGCAACCAGAGTCGATTTGCCTACACCGATGTTGCCGGCGACGACGAGAAAGTGATGATGTGACACGGCCCGTACCCCGAGCGTCTACATGACGCCTTCTTCTGTTTCCTGGATCAGGTGATCGACCACGGCTTTCAGGCTGTTGGTTTCATGGAAGACGCGCAATTGGCGGTCGGCGCTGCTGCCCTCCTCGAGGATCCGGTAGGCGTATTCGATTTCCTTCCGGCTGCCAAGCTCATCGACGACGTCGCCGATGAACCAGTCCAGCATCTCTCGAATCAGCTCCCGGGCAGGTTGCTGTTCCTGCTTTCCAAAATCGATCAGTTTTCCATCCAGGCCATACCGGACCGCCCGCCACTTGTTCTCATCGATCATCGTGCTCGGGTAGACCCGGAAGGTCATGTTGCTGCTGCGCAGTTTCCAGCACTTGAAGCAGATCGCCTGAAAGATCGCGGCCATGCACACCGCTTCGTCGACCCGGGTGCACACATCGCACACGCGGAACTCGAGGGTGGGGTATTTGTGGTTTGGGCGGCAATCCCACCAGATTTTCGACGCATCCGGGATCGTCCCGGTTTTCACGAGCGTGTTGATGTAGTTGTCGTAGTCCGAATAACTATTGAACACCGGCGCCGTGCCTGAACGCGGGAAGTTCTTAAAGATGACGCTCCGATAGCTCTTGAGACCTGTGTCGGCCCCTACCCAAAATGGCGAGCTCGTCGACAGGCACAACACATGCGGGATGAGGTAGCGCGCAACGTTCATCACGTCGATCATGACCTCGGGATCCTCGATTCCGATATGGACGTGGGTGCCAAAGATCAACAGTTGCTGGGCGAGCACAGCCATGTCAGCCCGCACGCCCATATACCGTTCGAGGGGCGTAATGGGCTGGTCCATCCAATTCGAAAAGGGATGCGTGCCGGCCGATACGATCTTCAGACCTTTGCGCGCGGCCAGGGTCATCAGGTCTCTGCGCAGGCCCACCAATTCCTTGCGTGCCTCGGCGGGCGTGTTGCAGACGACCGTTCCGACCTCCACCATGGACTGGTGCAGCTCGGGCTTCATGCTTTCGTAGATCTTCATCTTGCCCGCTTCTTCAATCAGCTGGGTGATATACGACTTTAGCTCGCGCGTCTCGGGATCAACGATCTGGTACTCCTCTTCGATCCCGATATTAAACGTAGGTGTCTTCATTGGCATTCTCCCTTTGACGATCACGGCGCCCCGCGCCGCGATCATCTAGCGTTTTTCAATGACAAACGTGGGCACCGTCGAGCCGCCCCCGGCGGTGACGTTCAACAGCGCCGCGGTTGAGAGCCGGGTCAGGCACCCGCTCGCGTAGGCACCATCCCAGATATACGGATCGGTGTCGAGCATACGGTCGTAGACATGGGCCTTGCCATCGACGAAGCTCGGGTAGGGTTCGCTGGGGATCGCGACCTTGCGCTGAACGATGGTCGGCTCCCTCAGGTAGTCGGCGAGCTTCTGCTCCCACTCGGCCTGCGAGACCGTCCAGCCCAGCACGATGCCTTTTCCGCCGTAATCGTCGTTTGGCTTCAGGACGAAGATGTCCTTGTTATCGCGCAGAAACGGGACCAGGTCCACCCGCGCGCCCTCGTAGATCGTGTAGCGCTCGCTCAACTCCCGCGTCCAGGGGATGAAGGTTTGGATGGCCCGGATTTCATCGGCGCTGAAAAGCGCGGCGTTTCGCTCATCGCTCAGGACGGCCAGGCTCGCCTTCTGGTGCAGAATCTTGCACCGGTACGGGTTGGACAGCACAGCGGCCCGGTCATTGACGGCCCGGATAATCGGATGGTCGAGGCCCTCAGGACTGCGGGTGACCAACTCAGTCAGGAGGACCCGCTTGTAGACCATCGTCGCGTGAAATGGGTGTCCGTCTTCGCCGATGACGATGAGTTTGCCGTGGGTGTATTCCATCTCGCGCGGGTCGGCGATGACGCATTCGTAGCCCGCGCCGCGGAAGTAGTCGCGGAAGAGCACAAACTCACTGTAAGTTGGGACTTCCTTCCAGTCGGCGATGACGATCTTCATCCGCTCGCCCGGTTTGCCAACGCCCGACTTCTCCCAGGCGTCATTGAGGGCATGCAGCATGTGATGCCGTCCGGGAAGCGAGCGAACCTCATATTCGCGCTCAAACATCCGCATTGCCGGCATGCCGTAGAAGACGTCGCTGAGCGCGTCGCTGTAGGCCACTGCGGCAGGGGTCTCAGCGTTGTACTCGGTCATCATGAGTGTCCCGGCTTCAACGTCCTCGGTCACGAAGAAACAGTCCATCCGGGCATTCGGGGAAGAAGAGAATCCTGGATCGAACGGAATGAGCTGCTTCTCCCAGTCGCTGAGCATGAACTGCTGCAGCACTGCCGAATCCTTGAGCGCGGCGGCCTCGGCCTTGTTGAAGGCCGGAAGGATCCGCCCGAGTGAGCGCTGCAGATAGTGATACTGGGCCGTAGTCAAAAACCGCGGGCGCAGGACGCTGCACACCGGCCGCGGGCCAAACATAAGCCCATGTCGTTTCTGTTGTTCGTTGAGATGCCAGTCGCTGTCGGCCGCCACGCGGTCGGTCAGAAGCGAGTGATAGGTCTCGATCGCTGCCCGGAGTTGTGTCATGGCCGGATTGTCTTGGCGCTCCGGTCAGGCGGCCCCAAACATGCCCGCCCAGGCCAGGTCAGCGACCTGTGGCCGGGGGTTCAGGGCGTAATCAATGCACATGTCGGCCATCTTCTCTACGCACCAGCGATGATATTCCTGTCCGGTTGAGTAGACGTCCATATCCGGCGCCGGGTTCATGAAGTCGATGGCGTATGGCATGCCATCCCGCAGGGCATACTCGATCGTGTTCATGTCGTAACCAAAGGCGCGCACGATCTTGAGCGAATCCTCGACCACCCGGGCATGCAGGGCCGGCGACAGATCATGGGCGAGATACTGGCGCTTGTCGGGGTCGTACTTGCTGACCAGAACTTCCTTTTGCCCGATGCACATGCAACGGAGGTAGTTGTCCCACTTGATAAACTCCTGGAGGACCATCGTCAACAGGCCAGAGTCGTTGTAAGCGCGCCACAGATCGTCCCACGTCTTGACGATGCTGACGTTCTTCCAGCCCCCGCCGTGAGCATCCTTGAGGACAACCGGGAACCCGCCCAGGTAGTCGATATGCTCCTGCCACGGGACGGGGTATTCCAGATTCCGCAGGCTTTCGTTGTGGACGATGCCGGGCACGTAGTCCTTGTTGGGAAGAACGACCGTCTTTGGGCTCGCCACGCCCAGTTTGGTGATCAGCGAGGCCCCGAAGAACTTGTCGTCGGCCGTCCACATGAACGGATTGTTGACCACCCGGGCGCCCTGGATCATCGCGTTCTTCAAGTACGAACGAAAATACGGCACTTCATGCGAGATACGATCGACAATCACGGCGTAGCCGGTCGGCTCGTTCATCTTCGTCCCGCCCATCTTGACGAATTCGGCGGTGACGCCGGCGTTGCGGTTGTTCACCTCGTCGATGAAGGCGGGCGGCCAGGACCATTCGCGTCCTACGATGACTCCAATTTTCTTCATGGTTTCTCCCATTGAGGCTTTGGGCTTGCGTCGCGGCTGCCCGATCCGTATGTAGTGTCGCTCTTGAACTCAGAAGCGGGTGGCAAGATAGTGCGGCAGCATGGCGCGCCAGGTCGGCCAGTCATGGGGCATATCGTACCCCCAAATGTCCAATTCGTGCGGAATGCCTTTTTCGGCCAGAATCCCGGCCAGCCGGCGGGATGCGTCGGCGTTTTCGTAGGCGCCCTGGCCGGTCAGAATATGCAGATGGGACTTTTGGCGCAGGGCCGGCAGATTCACCGCGTCGTTGAGATTGGGCAGATAGTCGACTGGATTGTTGAAGTAGACGTTCTCGTCATAGTAATCCCCATGGTAGTAGTCCCGAATGTCGTACGAACCGCTCATCGCGATCATCCCGTCAAACAAATCTGGCCGCCGGAATACCTGGTTGGCGCAATGAAACGCGCCCAGGCTCGCCCCGGTGGTGATGATACCGGTTCGGCCCTGGCAGCTTGACCAGATATACGGAACGACTTCCTCGGTGATGTAGCCGTTGTATTGTTGCTGGCGGGCCGCCGCGTCGCGCGGATGCGCCTGCCGATTCAACCAGGCCTCGCTGTTGATGCTGTTGATCGAAAAGACCTTGACCTTTCCGCTGTCGATAAAGGGCGCGATTGCGTCGATCAGCAAGAACCTTTCGTATTCGAGATAGTCGGCCGCCGCGGTGGGGAACATCAGCAACGGAATGCCATAATGGCCATACGTCACGATTTCCATTTGCCGGGCGAGCCGGTCACTGTGCCATCCATCGACGAATTTCCGCATCAGTCGTGCCCTCCCACATATAACCGCAGCATCTGCTCCCAGTAGGGCCAGTCATGCGACCAGCCGTCCCACAGGCGCAGCGCATTGCCGATTCCCTTGTCCCATAGCGATTTCGACAGGCTGACGCTCTCATTCCGCATCCGATCATCCCGGCCGGTCGCCAGAATGATGTCCAGGCGCCGCATTTGGGCAAGCCTGTTCGGATCCGTCTCATTCCGAACAAAATTGGCCGGGTTGTTAAAGTACACGTTGTCGTCCGAGTATCCGCCCGTGAAGCGCCGGATGTCGTACATACCGCTCAGCCCAAGTGCCCGGCCGAAAAGCTGGGGAAATTTGAGCGCAATGGCCACGGCATGGAAGGCCCCGAAACTCGCGCCCGCCGAGATCAGAAACGGATTCGCGTTCATCGACACGCTCAGCGGCAGGACCTCGTTGACGATGTACCAGAAGTACTGAGTGTGGCGAT
>JBKJQK010000483.1:0-6027 GCA_046594095.1 Anaerolineae bacterium
GCTGCCCAGCAGCGCGAGCGTGATTTCGTGGCCAACGTGTCGCATGAACTCAAGACCCCCCTGACATCGATCCAGGGTTTTGCCCAGGCGATCATGGACCGGGCGGTCGTCGACTCGGCGAACACCCAATCCGCCGCGCGGGTCATCTACGAAGAAGCGGACCGGCTTCGGCGGATGGTGACGGGGCTTCTGGATTCGGCCCGGCTCGAGGCCGGCGAGGCGTCCTTGCGGCGTGATGTGGTCAGTGTCAACGATATCGCGGCCGCATCGCTGCGCAAGTTCGAACTTCGCGCGAAGGAAGCGTCCATTCACTTATCCGGCAACTTCGGCGATATTCCGCGTGTCATGGGCGACGGCGATCGGTTGTCTCAAGTCCTCACGAATCTCATCGACAACGCGCTCAAGCATACGCCGGCTAACGGGCGGGTCGAAATCAAAACGCGCAGCCAGCGCGACCCGCGCGGCCAGAGGGCCGGGGTGGAGCTGGATGTGACGGACACCGGCCGCGGGATTCCTGCCGAAGACCTCCCCCGATTGTTTGAGCGTTTCTATCAGGTCGACAAAGCGCGCGCCCAGACCCAGCCTGGCAGCGTTGGGCTGGGTCTCTCGATTGTGAAGCAAATTGTGGACGCCCATCGCGGCCGGATTTCGGTGCAGAGCGCTCCGGGATCGGGAACCCATGTGATCGTTTGGCTGCCCACGGAAGAGTAGGCGGGGCAAACGCGAAGTACAATCTCTGAAGATTTGGTAAGGCCATTTGATATCCGCGAACTAGGCGCGGCCCAGCGCTTGTGCGCGACCGGCCGAATGCTTGCGTTCGAACTGTCTGCGGTGGATGGGTTTCTGCCCATGCGCGAGGTCATTCGCGCGTATGTGTCGGGAAACGGCGACGCGGCCTCGGCGCTGATGTGGCACGAAGCTGCCGAGCCCGCCAATCCGGTGGCCCTCTCATTGATGCGGGTGCTACATGCGGATCCGCACGGCGAGCCGCTACCGGGCGTCGCTACGCTGCAGTTCATTGCTCCCGCCCCCAATTCACACACGCGTTTTGAGGCTTGGTCGGGGCTGGCAGAATCTCAGGCCATGCTGGCGGCTTCGCGCGGCGCAGGTCATACTCTTGCCGAAGCGCCCGAGGAGGGCGTCGAGCTGGACGCTTTGAGGGCGGCCGGTTTTTCCCCCTGGATGCACCAGGATGTTTTGAAGCTTGCGGGCGCGCCTCCTCAGGGCGGCGATGAAGTGGCGCCGTGGCTCAAGGAAATGGGCGGGGACGCGGATGAAGCGTCCGCGCGCTGGCTGACGGCCCGGGTTGTGCCAAAGCCTCTACAAAAGGCCGGCGTGTCGTTTGATCTCCTTGGTCTTGCCCACCGGCCCGCAGTATCATATCTGGCAATGTCGGACGGCGAAACACAGGGATGGCTGGCCGTCTATTCCGGCCGGCGCGCCTTTTCGATTCGGGTCATGTTTCGGGCCGAAGCCGAGGCGCTTCTGGAACGGAGCCTCAAGTTTGTCGTATCGCATTTGCGCCGGCGCGCCCAGCGGCCGGTCTACTGCGTTGTTCCGAGCTTCGCCAGCTGGCAATTGCCCGCCCTTGACGCAACGGGTTTTGCCCACGTGACCTCCAATGTCCTGATGATCAGGACAGCACTTGCTACCGTCCGCCAACCGGTGTGGTCGGTCGAACTTGCGGCCGCGCACCAGAAAGTCGTGGCGCGCCACAACATTGATGTCCCGGTCCCGAACGCACCAATCCATGAGCATGCCCGAAAAGAGAATCACTGACGACATGGACGTTCTGTTGAACGTTCTTCCGGAGTCCGTTACCCGTTCGCTGCGCCAGATCGGCCGATTTGGCGACCTTATCGAGATCGTCATGGACCTCGGCCGTCCACCCGAATCACGCTATGCGAATGCCGACGGCCCGGCGCAGGCTGAGCTGATCCTGCGCCAGGTGGAAGTGTCGCAGGCCGATATCGATTACGTCGTGAGCCGAATCGGGGACTTTGACACGGACAACCGGGCCGGCATCACTCGCACCCTGCACCGCATTTCGGGGATCAAGAACCGGCGGGGCGCGGTCGTGGGTTTGACCTGCCGTGTGGGTCGGGCCGTCTACGGAACCCTTGGCATCATCGAGGACTTCATTTCCAGCGGCAAGAGCATCCTGCTGCTTGGGCGGCCTGGAATTGGCAAGACCACGATGCTGCGCGAGGCTGCCCGGGTGCTGGCTGAAACAAAGCGCGTGGTTGTGGTCGACACTTCCAATGAGATTGGCGGCGATGGGGATATTCCTCATCCGGCGGTCGGCCGGGCCCGCCGAATGCAGGTGGCCCGCCCAAGCATGCAGCATGAGGTCATGATCGAGGCGGTGGAGAACCACAATCCGCAGGTGATCGTCATCGACGAAATCGGGCGCGCTCAGGAAGCTGAAGCCGCCCGCACGATCGCTGAACGCGGGGTCCAACTGATCGGCACCGCGCACGGCCAAACGCTCGAAAATCTGATGTCGAACCCGACCCTGAGTGACTTGATTGGAGGTATTGAGAGCGTTACGTTATCCGACGAAGAGGCGCGCCGGCGGGGCACGCAGAAAACCGTCCTGGAGCGCCGGGCGCCGCCCACTTTTGATGTCCTGATCGAGATTCATGACCGCAACAAACTCATGGTGCATGCGAATGTGGGCGAGGCCGTTGACACGATTCTGCGCGGGCGCGCGCCGCCCACGGAATTGCGCTTCGTCGATGCCGGGGGCCAGATCCAGATTGAGCGAAGCCGGCCCGCCCCAGCGCGAACGGACGATTTTGGGGCACGCCAGCGCCCGGTGGAGCGCGCTCCCGCGCCGCCCCCCGCGTGGCTGGCGCCGGTGAGTCCCCCGCCCGCGGCGCGGGTCAGCTTCGAGGGGCGCAATGCCGAGCGCGCCCAGATCGCTTCGCTGGTGAACGGCGAGGAGGACGTCGAAGACCCCCGTGACGCGCGGGAGGACAAACAGCTTCAACTATTTGCGTTTGGGGTCGCCCGAAACCGGCTGGCCAGCGCCGTGCGCCAGCTGGGGGTTCCGGCAAATGTGGTCGACAGTATCGATGACGCCGATGTGCTGATTACGTCGAAGGCCTATTACCGGCAGCGGGCCAAGGTCGTCTCCGATGCGGAAATGCGGAACGTGCCAATCTATGTTCTGCGCTCCAACTCGCAGGCCCAAATGGAGGCTTGCCTGGTCGAATTGTTCAACGTCAGCCCGAATGGCGCCTTTTCCTCGGTGGAGGAAGCCATGTCGGAGGCGGATGACGCCATTAAGCGTGTGTTGGGTGGCGACCGGCTGATTGACCTGAGCCCGCAGAACTCATTCATCCGCCGCAAACAGCACGAGCGGATTCGCGCGGCGAACCTGATCTCGCACTCGTATGGTCGCGACCCAACCCGCCGGGTGCGGGTCTTTCGCGATTGACGGTGGCGCTGGCATGTTTATTACGCTTGAGGGCCTTGACGGCAGCGGCAAGACAACCCAGTTTCATTCGCTGGTGGCCTGGCTCGAATCGCAGGGCCGGCCGGTGCTGGCGCTCCGCGAGCCAGGCGGCACCGAGATCGGCGAGCGCATCCGGGATGTCCTCCACGATCACAAGCACGCCGACATGGACGCCCGTGCCGAATTGATGCTCTACTGCGCCTCGCGCGCCCAGCTCATGAGCGCCCGGATCGTGCCTTATCTGGAAGCCGGGGGAGTCGTTGTGTGTGACCGTTTTGCGGATTCGACCCTGGCCTATCAGGGCTATGGCCGCGGGCTTGATGTCGGCTTTCTCCGCCAGCTCCTGCATTTCGTTACCCGCGGGCGGTGGCCGGATCTGACCCTCTATTTCGAAATCGACGCGGACGTTTCGCTCAGGCGCCGGGCGGGTGGTGGCGAATGGAATCGGATGGACGCCGAGAGCGAGGCTTTCTACCGCCGGGTGCAGGCGGGCTACGGCGAACTCATCGCTGCGGATCCTGCTCGCTGGATGCGGGTGGATGCCACCCGGGCGCCGGACGACGTTCGGGCGGAGGTCATTGCGCGGGTGATGGAGGCTCTGGCGAAGCCCGAAAGGGGGGAACGCGCGGACTAGGGCTCAAGTCCGCATGCGACGGGCAGTGACACGGTCCAGATATTCCGATCGCGGGCGTTCAAGAAAGTGACGTGCCGGCCGTCGGGGGCGATGTCCCAATCACCACTGGCAATTTTGAACGTGCCGTTTTCGGCGGCGGCGATCAGGCGCTCGGCCTTGAGGGTCGGAACGTCCAGCCGCCATAGCTCGTTGGACGGGGCGTTCACGTCGAGGGGCACGTACAGAAGCCGCCGGCTGTCGCACCACTTGAAGGCCCCAAAGAAGTTAAGCCGGACCGGCGGCGCGGCGCCGCCATCCAGCCGGAGCAGAAATACCCCGTTGGCCGAAGGCGTTTGCGCCTGGGCAACCAGGTGAATGCCCCATTGTCCATCGGGCGAAACGGCAATTCCGCGTGACCGTTCGGTTTCCAAGACGTCGAGTATCTTGCCGTCCGACAGCGCAAGCACGCTCAGTTTCGTCTTTGCGTCCGCGAGATTTGTCTTTCCGGCGATCAAGAGCCGGGTGGAGTCGGGCATCCAGGCCTGCAGTCCTCCGCCATAGCGGGTGGCGATAAGTTTGGGGTCGGTCCCGTCGAAGGCGGCCACATAGATATCGCTTCGCCTCACATCGAAGTTGCCAAAATCCTGGCTGATAGACCAGGCGATTCGTTTCGCGTCCGGAGAGAACGATACGCGGCGCCCGCCGTTTGGAATCGTCCACTTTGCGCCATCGGCGATACGTTCGACCACGGTGTTGCCGCCGACGAGGTCGATTGCCATTGACATATCGGCGCTGAACGGGCCCAACTGGCGAAACGCGAGCGAGGGCGCCGCAAGGGGCTTATCCGTTGGCACACCCCAGATACCGGTTACGCCATCCCGGGTTGGCCGGTCTAAATACAGGATTCGGGCGCTGTCCGGCGAGAAGAAGGCCTGGACGCAACAGCCGCCCTGGGTCACCTGGTCAAATCGCGCGGCCGGCGGGGGCGTGGCGGTCGCCGTGGGCGCGCGAGTTGAAGTTGGGCGAACGGGCGTCGGCGCGACGGTCGCGTTCGGCACTGGGGTTGGCGACCGTAAAGTCGGTGCAGGCGTGGGCGGAATTGGCGTGGGCGCGGGCGCGGGCGCGCAGGCGGTGAATGCAAGCCCTGCCAGGCCGATCGCGGCCAACTTGGACCAGAGTATGGGCGAGATGCTCATGTTCCAGCCTATCTCCAATCCCGCGGAAACGTGCGCGGGAACTCGTTGATCATGGGTCCGCCGAAAATCACATCTGGCTGGTCAAATATGCTTTGCCACTGGCGCGGGTTATCGAGGTTGCGTTGGAAACCGCGGCCAAAAGATCCGGTGAGTTGCAGCGCTTCCCAGTCGGCGTCGATCAGATTGACCGGGTTAAACGCCTTGCCGCTTGTCTTGTCGCGAATCTCGAGGTGCAGATGAGGGCGTGAGGTGCAGGTCAGGTCGGGGTCGCCGGTTTTGGCGATGGGTTGACCGCGTTTGATCTGCTGGCCCGCGCTCAATCCGGGCGTCTCGAGCAAGTGCCCATACAGCGATACGTAGCCGGTTGGGTGCTGGATCAGCAAATTGTGCGGGCCGGCCCCATTCCACAGCGCATCGACATACAGGACGGAGCCATCACCAATGGAGACGATCTGGGTCCCGCACTTGGCGGAGAAATCGATGCCGAAGTGGACGCCCTGGCCGGCCGCATACCACTCGGCCCGCCTTACGAAGGCGCCGGTCGTGTTGCCAAACGACTGACCAACCAGCCACGTGGCAGGACCGGGCGGGTCGGCGAAGGGCAGGCCGAACGGACGATCGGCGGCGCGCGCGCCTGGCGGCCCGTTGACGCCCGCCACGCTAAGGGCGAGGGCGAACATGGCAGCGGCAACACTCGGGCGGAAGTGGAAGGCCGGCATGGGCGGGGATTCTAGCCGGTATGCGGGCGCGTGAAGCGG
>JBKJQK010000555.1:0-4181 GCA_046594095.1 Anaerolineae bacterium
ATCGTCCAGAAACTCGCCAAAACGGGTCTTGGCTTCATTGGCGGTATAGGTTCGCATCCTTGTCTCCTGATATCGCCCATTTTAGTCGAATCGTTCGATTCGGTCAATTCGCGCGTGGAGCCAAGCACCATCACAGCCCAGCATTGGGTCCGAAAACCCATCCCATCTAATAATCCCTCAATGCTGAGAGCCGCGTGAAATCCGTACGATTCCGGGACGGCCGTCCACCACGTGGACGCGCTCTTTGAGCGGGACGAAGTGCTGAGGCTGGCCGAGACGACGCTGCATGAAGCGCACAAAAACGTCATCGTCCGGGTTGGCCGGCGGCGCAGCCTGATCGAGAAGCTGACCGCGCAATGCCGCGAACTCCGCCCGGATTTGGAACGGTAGCCGGCGACAAACGCACCGGCGACAATCGGGCAGTCAGGTGATGATGCCCGTTCCGACGATTCGCCCGCCCTCTTTTAGGAAGACGCTCTCGCCCCGCGTCAGCGCCGGCGGCAGAATGACCCAAATTCCAACCTTTCGCACCTCGCCAGGTGCCATTGGGCTCGCGCCGGTGGCCAGGCTGATCTGACACGGAAGGTCCTGCCCACGAATGGAGACTGCGAGCCTGTCACCGGTGCGCAACGGAAATTGCCGGCCACCAAATTGTTGCGCCAGCAGGCGCGCTTCGCATTCGAATAGAACTGGTCCCGAAACCGAGCCGGGCGTGGCCAGCGCCATCCCGGGCTCAATATCTTGTCGAGGAAGGTCACGCATGATGAGCGCGACGTTTTCACCGGCGCTTGCTTGTTGCAGCGCCCGGCTGAACATTTCAATGCCCGTGACGACGACGGCGCGCGACCCCATGAAGCCGGTCAACGCCACAACTTCGCCAACGCCTATCCGACCGCGCTCCACCCGTCCGGTTGCAATCGTCCCGCGGTCATTTAGGAAGAACACGTCCGCGACCCGGAACAGAAATAGATCGCCGGGTGGCTCGGCCCG
This sequence comes from Anaerolineae bacterium, assembly GCA_046594095.1. Lineage (GTDB taxonomy): Bacteria > Chloroflexota > Anaerolineae > J036 > Brachytrichaceae > Brachythrix. Next base: position 991 of record JBKJQK010000555.1, read on the forward strand.
CAGCCACTCCCGCCCGGTGTGGACATACCACTTGTCTGTCCTGGCCCCGATGATCCAAAAACGCCCATCGTGCTCGACCATCATGGATTTCAGGGCGCGCTCGAACTGCTCCGGGGCAAGTCTACCGGCGGCCATTTCGCTTTTCAGGCGAAAATACTCAACTTCCACAAGACTGAATCGCGCGTCCAAGATTGGCCCCAATTGATTGCGTGAGATCCATTCGCCCTACCGGGGGCGGAAGACTTTGATCGTTGGCCAGGTTTTCCGGTGATAGTCGGAGCCGCGTTTCAGGAATCCGTCCAACGAATCGATGTAGACCCCGGCCTCCCAGAAATTCACGGGCGGGCTGCCGCGCCTGGCATAGGCTTCTTTTTTACGCACCTGATTGCGATTGAACCACTTTCCCTGCTGGCGAAATAGGTTGCTCTGAAGAAAGTGCCAAACCTCGCCCCCCTGGCGGACAATTCCGCAGTGATCAGCGCCAAGAAGCAGAACGGTGTTCTCGGGAAACCCGGAAGCGGCCATCTTCTTCAACGCCACATCGTCGACTTCCAACGGGGGTTGACATTGATTTTTGAGCCACCCCTCAAGGACGCCGGAATTGCCCATGGGCTGGTCCTTGTTCCCATTCAGGATGACAAAAGCCGGGTAATCGAAACACACCATGACCGCCATCGGCTGGCGACCGACTTCAATAATGGTTTCGTCCTGCAGCCTGCCGTTCACGCTCACCGCGGCGTGAACCTCGCAGTTCTGCGCGCGAAGCTCATAAATCCCTTCATCCCAGCACATTTCCTGGTGATCGTAATCGTAGTGCTCGACGTTGTTCCCATCCCGGTCGAAGAAACGACAGAATCCCGATTGACTGTCAACAAACAGAATTTTCACCGAGAACGGCGGGCGTCCCTCCTGGGGCGGCTTATAGACGAAATCGAGTGTCCAATTCTGGGCGAAAACCACCTCGCCCCGAACCGGGTTGCCTGAATGCGACTCGACTTTAGCAAATAGCCGGCTCACAAATATTGCTTCTTCATTGACTGGATTTGACGGGAGCTTCTTGTAATCAGACCAGATGTTGACCCGCGAGGGGAGAAGCTCAACCTCCGCCAGGCTGCGAAGATCGTCGGGCGTGATGTTCCTCTGGCATGCCTTGAAGTGCTCGGCGGCCACGAGATCGAAACAGTCGCTCACTTGTCCGCGCGCTGGCCCAAGGCCGGACAGCCTGATATAAAACCACAACTCGATCGCACTCCGTGAAAGCGGGGCCATCGCCTCATCGTCGACGTGGAATCTGCAGACCAGTTGGAGCTTGCCTTGCTGCGTCTTTGGATCAACGCCCTGCGCGTAGGTCTGCGTGCTCGAAACGAAGTAGACGCTCGAGTCATGGGGCGCCGACCCCACCAAAACTCGGTCGTCCGGCGCAATGGCGTACCCGCCCGGATAGGGCTCTTCAAAGAGCCATAGAACGGGGTCAAGCTCGATGACGCTCGTTCCATCCGCGTCGGCGACAAACCTTGAGATATCAATGGGGCCGGCATGATCAAGGATCTGTGGACTGGCGGCAACGATCTTCAGCCGTTTTTCCTCGACTTGTATGGAATCGATTCTCCGAATATCGGCCGGATTCGTCCGGTTCTGGAGTTGGACGCGCGCGTTTACGATCCGAATCGTCAGCATGGCGTTGAGAAGTGCGCTTTGCCAGGGCGCCTGCACGACGATTTGACGTTCGGGGGTCGGGGCCAAATAGGATACGCACGGCCCCCGGCGGAAGAGCGCAAATTGATCGACCGGCGTATTGCTGCCCCCAAACACCTCGAAATCGTAGTGAAAGGATCCAGGCACGACTTGCCATCCATTAGAGACTATGTAGTCGATGCCCACAAACGCGAAATCCACCCCATCCCCCCAGATCGCGCTACCCTCCACATTTTCGCCTTCGGTGAAGCCCGTGAGGACAGATCGACTCACCCGGAGTCTCACTGTTATGGTCGGATTGTCTTTTCTCAGCGGGTCCGGAGATTGAACGGGCGGTTGCAGCATCGTCACGACTGGTGCGCCAACCAGGCCATATGCGCCTCCGCCAAACCCGCCCCCGAGTGGCTCTGGAAGTGTGGTCGGCCGCACGTTGGGGCTCGGAGCCATCCCCGGGCTTGGCCGGACGGCGCCAGGCGCGACGATTGATTGTCCCGGAAGATATCTGGGGGGCGCGCCACCTGACTGGGCAGGCGGACCTCCGGGCCGAACCCCAGCGCTCAATCCGGGCGGATACAAAGGCGAGGCGGCCATCGCAGCGGAATTTGATACGTTCACGACCGAACCTTTTTTTCCACCGCGCAAGAGCCTGGTGAGCAGGATGAGAAGTCCAACCGCGGCTGCGACCGCAATGGCGCCGCCCGCGACAATGACTCCGATACTGGGTCCGGAACCCCGATTCGAGCCCGCGCCGCCGCTCGTCCCGGGCGCAAGCCGCGTAAACGACTGATCTTGCGCCGGCGCGACAAGCGCGTTGACGGTGTCCCGGACGACAACGGATACCCGATGAGATCCGGGCAGGATTCCATCGATCTGCAGGACGTTGCCTGTGATGCCGGTTTGCGGCTTTCCATCCAGCGACCACTCATAGGTGAGCCTTGCGTTCGGACGAGCGTTAGGCGCGGAGGCAACGCAACTCGCCTGGCCGGCGCTCTGGACGCCACTGATGTTGCAGGCGAGGCCGGCGCTCAGACTCCCGCTGACAGGCGCCGGCGCCGCCGAGCAATTCTTGCAATTGAACGCGTATGGTTGGCTGTCCCTTGTCCCATAGATGACCGTAATCCAGGAACAGGTCATTTGCGCGCCGTTCACCAGACAATCCAGGGTTTCAGAAGCATTCGACAGCGTCGTGTTGTTGAGCACGAGCCGTTTACCATCGTAGGTTCCCCGATAGAACCCCGGCCCGGCATGAAACGGATGGGCGACCACCGGTTTGCCAGCCTGACCCTGATCGATCGTGATTGGAGCGTCCAGGAATTTGGCGCTCTCCCAAGTGGTGCCGGTGAGGTCACCGCCATCGGCGAGAACCGTCCCCGGCATCAAGATGGATATCGCGGCGAAGACAGCGGCCAGGGCGCGCCCATAATTCGCCAAACGTAGGCGCCCAAAGAAAGAACCCGCGGGAAGGGCAAACTTCTTCTCCATCCAGTTCCTCTGCG
>JBKJQK010000079.1:0-18677 GCA_046594095.1 Anaerolineae bacterium
CATTTCCTCGATGACGGCGCGGTGGGCGGCGCTCTCAATTGACCGGTCGCCGCCAAGCACCCACACGAGCTCAGCCGCGCGATAGCGCAGCCCGATCCAGGCGCCAAACGCGCGAGCCGTCTCCGGCGTGAAGATCAGCGGGCCCGCCCCCCAGCGCATATTCCACTTGTCGCCCCAGGTCGGCAACATCGCGATCGTCAACCCCAACGATCCGGCGAAGGCGACGACCGCGTCGACGTGCGCCCAGTATTCCTCGACGGGCTGGGCGGGGTCTTCGCGGGCGAACGGTAGATGGCCGCTTGCGTTGGGCTCGCGCAGGCCGTTCAACTCGGCCAGCGCCACCGCCTGGATGACGGTGAAGCCCTTCGCCGCTCGGTCGCGCAAATACATCTCAGCATCCGGGAGGCTGAGCCGGTGAAAGAGCTCCCAGGCGGTGTCGGCCAGCCAGAAGAATGGGCGGCCGTCGGCGCGGGTCAGAAAGCGATTGTTGGAGCTGATCTTGAGATGGGGGGTTGGCATGGAGATTCCTGGCAGGGTTGAGGGCTTGACTTTTTGGATTGGTATGATAATAATATAGGAAGATGATATGTTGTCAAGCGCATGGCGGCGATTCGGCCGGACCTCAACGGGCTTTTGGCACCGGCCGGCGCGCTGGTTCCGGGCGGTGCCGGCCATGAAACTGACCCCGGCGGTAACCCGGCCACGACCGGCCCTTCGCCTGCGACTGGCGGCCTGGTTTGGCCGCAACGGCGCGCTGTTGCTGATGGCGCTTCCTGGAATGGCGGTGCTCTTCACGTTTTCGTATTTGCCCCTGCCGGGAATGCAGCTCGCGTTTCGCGACTTCAAGGCCGCTGAGGGAATCTGGAACAGCGAGTGGGTTGGGCTGTCGAACTTCGAGTATCTCTTTAGCACCGGCACGGCCCTCCGGATCATTCGCAACACGCTTGTGCTGAACAGCCTGTTCATCGTCGCGAATCTGGTGTGCTCGCTCTTTATCGCGGTGCTGTTGCATGAGGTATATGACCGCTTCATCTCGCGCCTGTATCAAAGCGTGCTCTTCTTTCCGCATTTTGTTTCGTGGGTGATTGGCGGCTACTTTGTCTTCATCTTCCTCAGCACCGATACCGGTGTGGTGAACAATGTTCTCAAGGCTGTAGGCCTTCAGCCGGTGACCTGGTTCAGCGACCCCGAGCCGTGGCCGTGGGTGCTGGTTTTGGTCAATCTGTGGCATAGCCTGGGCTACTTCACCGTCATCTATCTCGCGGGAATGATCGGCGTCAATCCCGAGTATTTCGAGGCTGCCCGGATCGACGGCGCGAGCCGGCGCCAGGAAATCTGGCACATCATGCTCCCGCTCATCCGGCCGCTAATCATCATCAACGTCCTCCTTGCGATTGGGCGAATCTTCTTTGCGAACTTTGACCTGTTCATCAACGTCGTCCGCAACCAGGGCGCGTTGCTTCCCACGACGGATGTTATCGACACGTATGTCTTCCGTTCGCTGACCGTGCTCGGGAACTTCAACATGGCATCGGCCGCGGGATTCTTCCAGGCCATCGTCGGGTTTGGCCTGGTCATGTTATCCAACTGGATTGTCCGGCGGGTGGAGCCCGATCAGGCCCTGTTCTAGGGGCGCTCGTGAGCACATCATGATGGTCGCCGGAGCAGTCAGTCCCCGTCACGCGCTCAAGAATTCACTTGCGCGCGGACTAATCCACACGGTCCTTATCGTGGTTTCGGCCGCCTGCGTCGTTCCCCTGCTGCTGATTCTGGCGGCATCGTTTAGCGACGAACAAACCCTCGTGCGCGAGGGCTTCAAGCTCATCCCGGTCAAATTCAGCGTTGCGGCGTATGAGTTCTTGTTCAACGATCCGGCCCAGATCATCCGCGCTTATGGGGTATCTGTATTTGTCACGCTGACCGGCGCCTCCATCAGCCTGTTCCTGATGAGCATGCTGGCCTATGCGTTGTCGCGACGCGACTTCGCGCTGCGGCGGGCCATATCCTTTTTCATCCTGTTTCCGGTGCTTTTCAGCGCGGGGATGGTCCCCTTCTACATCGTCATGGTCCGCCAGCTTGGCCTGAAGGACAACATCCTGGCCCTGATCCTGCCGCCGCTGATCATTCCGTTCTTTGTGCTCCTTCTGCGCACCTACTTCAGTACCATTCCTAAGGAGCTTATCGACGCGGCCCGGATTGATGGCGCAAATGAGTTCCTGATCTATGCTCGGATTGTCATCCCGCTGTCCACCCCGGCGCTGGCCACGGTCGGGCTCTTCTCGATGTTGTTCTACTGGAACGACTTGTATCTGTCGCTCTTGTTTGTCAATGACCGGGCACTCTACAACCTCCAATACCTGTTGTTCCAGATCATCTCGAACATACAGATCCTTGAAGACAGCTTTGTATCGCAGGGCACCCGCCCTCCGCTTCAGAGCGTCCGCATGGCGATGGCCGTGATCTCGATGGGTCCCATGCTTTTCGCCTTTCTGTTTGTCCAGAGGTTCTTCGTCAGGGGAATCACGCTGGGCGGGATAAAGGGCGACTAGCGCCGCGACCAGGAGGTGATCGCCAGTCATCGGTTTCAAAAAGACTTCACATTGCTCGCTCCCTTCCCGGCTTTGTTTCAGCTATGCGCAACTCTACGAGGAGAATACGATGTCACGAAAACTATTTGCAAACGGATTCGTCGGCCTGATGGTCGCAGCAATGCTGGCTGCCTGCGCCGGCGCCCAGACGCCGGTGGCGCCCACAGCCGCCCCGGCGCCCGCCAAACCAACTGACGCGCCCGCTGCGCCGAAGCCCACCGATGCCCCGGCTGCGCCGAAGCCCACCGATGCGCCCAAGTCCACCGACGTGCCGAAACCGGCCGCCAATGTGCCTGAGTTGGCTTATCACTTCGTCGTCTTCAAGGGCACGGATTCCCAGGCGGTCGAGGACGAAGTCAACAAGATCCTGGCGCCGAAGATCGGCGCCAAGCTCAAGTTTAAGACGTATGGTTTCAGTGACGCTGCCCAGAAGACGACTCTGATGCTTCAGTCGGGCGAGGCCTGCGACTTGATTTCTGTCGGGAGCTTTGTGCCATATCTTCCCGCCGTGGCGACGGGTGGACTGCGACCGCTGGACGACCTCCTGCCCAAGTATGCCCCGAATCTGTGGGCGCGCTACAAGCCGGAGTGGTGGAACGCCAGCCGGGTGACGGGCAAGATCTACACCGCGTTGAACTACACAGGTTGGACCAGCTATGCCGGCTTCTGGGCCCGCTCGGATCTGATCGACAAGTACAAGTTTGACTGGAAGAGCACCAAGAAGTGGGAAGACTGGGAGCCGCTGTTCGACAACATCGTCAAGAATGAAAAGGGCGTCACCCCAATTCTCGGTTCCGACATCTGGGGCCAGGTCTGGTTTGCCCCGTACTGGGGATACGACCCCATCGATGACGCGATCGGCAGCGGCCGCGGCGGCGCGCTGCTCGGGATGAAGGTCGGCGATAAGACCCGCACGGTCAAGCTGGCCCTCGATACGCCCGAATACAAGGAAGCGCTCGCGCTTGCCCGCAAGTGGTACTCCAAGGGCTACTTCGACAAGGACATCATCCCCGACAACGACATGATCGCCAAGCGCGGCCAGCTTGGCTTTGGCGTCTTCATGTTCCCCGGTACCGGCGACTTCTCGACCAAGTCGATGGCCGATGCGGAATGGAAAGCCGTCCCGATCAATACCCAGCACTTGCAGCAGAAGACGCTCCTGACGACCGGCATCGGCCGGACCGGCGTGTCGGTCTGCGCGACCTCGAAGAACCCCGAGCTGGCAGTCAAGTACATCGAAGAGGTGAATCAGAACCCGGCCCTGTACAACCTGCTCAACTTCGGGATCGAAGGCAAGCACTGGGAGATGAAGGACAAGGCCAACAAGATTATTGGCATGCCGGCCGGCGTGACCAACGACAACGTCACCTGGCTGCCGAACACGTACTGGCAGTTTGGCGATCCCCGCCAGTTGTATCTCACCGACCCGACCGATATCGGAGTGTGGGATCGGATTGACAAGGGCGTCGCCGAGGCCGACATATCGCCTGTCATGGGCTTCACGTTCAACCGCAAGCCCGTCGAAAAGGAAATCGCCCAGGTCAACACCGTGGCCAAGGAATTCGAGGGCCTCAATCGCGGCCGATTTGAGAACATCGACGCGAAACTGGCCGAATACAAGACCCGCCTGAAGGATGCCGGCATCGACAAGATCATAGCCGAGATGCAGAAACAGGTCAATGACTGGGCGGCGACGCTGCCCAAGTAAGCGCGCAAGGTTGGCCGGTGTGGCGGGGACGCGATCCCTGCCACGCCGGCCGGGCGGCCCTGATCGATTCGGGTCGCGGCTGAAAAAACCTTTCAATCCTGCGTCGCGGCTCCCACCCCATGAAAATCCTGATTCTCGGCGGCACCGGTCTCATCAGCACCCGCATCACCGGTCAACTTCTGGCTCGCGGCGATACAGTCTGGCACTTCAACCGGGGCAAACGCGGTGATGGAAAGTCCGGTTTTGGCGGCGTCTCCCTCGGCGGTGACGTCACTACGCTGATCGGCGACCGGAAAGAGACCGCTGGGTTTGAAGCTCGGATGCGCGAGCTGCCCGTGTTTGATTGCGTCATCGACATGATCGGATTTACGCCGGAGGATGCCGCAAGCGGCGCGCGCGCCTTCGCTGGCCGGTGCGGCCAGTTCATCTTTTGCAGCACAGTGGATGTCTACGCCCATCCCCATCCCGCGGCAGCGCTTCCTTACCGCGAGGATGCGCCCCAATTTGGGCGGAATCAATACGCAGCCGACAAGGTCCGCTGTGAGGCGATCCTGAACGGCGCTCAGGCGCGGGGCGAACTCCCGCTGACCATCATCCGCCCAGCCGCGACGTATGCCGAGGGGGCGGGCATCCTTGACTCGCTCCGTGGCCGGCCCACCTACATCGATCGTTTACGCAAGGGCAAACCGATCATCGTTCACGGGGACGGGCAATCCCTGTGGTGCTCGTGCCACGCCGACGACGTGGCTGGCGCATTTGCGCGCGCGGCCGGGAACCCGGCGGCCATCGGCCGGAGCTATCACGCGACCGGCGAAGAATATGTGACCTGGAACCAGTATCACCAGATCGTGGCCAGGGCGATTGGCGCCCCGGAGCCGGCTCTGGTTCACATCCCGACCGATGTGCTCGCGGCCTGGCTGCCCAGCGCCGCGCTGAGTGATGCCGCGCACTGGACGCTGACCAACTTCCAGTTTAACAACGTGTTCGACAACTCGGCCGCAAAAAGGGATATTGACTTCCGCTATACCATCCCGTGGGCCGAGGGCGCAGCTCGCCTGACCCAGTGGCTCGATGCCCACGACCGAATCGCCGCCAGCGATGCAGACCCCTTTGACGATCGGTTGATCGATGCCTGGCGGGCCGCGATCTCGTCCGCCGCCTTCCGATAAAATGATGACTGAATCGCTTGACACTGGCCTCTGGATTGGCGCGTCTGTTTCGTTGGCGCACGGGCCGATTCGGGTATCCGAAAACCACCGAATCAATTACCCCGACCGGCACTGGCAGGATGCGATCCGCCGGCCGGCCGCAACGCAGATGATCCACCTGCGCCGCTTGATCGAGGCCCTTCCGCTTGTCTCGCGCATCCCCGATCAAAAGTTGCTGGCCAGCGAGCCGGGCCACCGCGGCAGCCATATCCGCGCCACCCGTGACGAGGCGCGCAGGTTCGGGCTCGTTTTAGTGCCGAACACCCAGACGGTTGATGTCCGGATGGATGCCCTGGCCGGCCCGCGGCTCAAAGCCCATTGGTTTGATCCGCGACTTGGGACGATGGCCCGCATCGGAGAATTTGACGCGTCGGGCGCGCGCGCATTCACAACACCCGACCACGGTCCGGACTGGGTGCTCGCGTTGGAGGCAACCCATGCCTGATCTGAGATTCGCCGTCTTTGGCGCTGGCTTCTGGTCCAGATACCAGTTGGGCGCCTGGCGCGAGCTCAAGGGCGCCGAGTGTGTGGCGATCTACAACCGCACCCGCTCAAAGGCCGAAGCGCTTGCCAAAGAACTTGGAATTTCCCGGGTGTATGACGACGCGGAGCGGCTCATCGACGAGGTGAAACCCGATTTCATCGACATCGTCACCGATCCAGACACCCATTCGCGCTTCGTCCATCTCGCGGCGGCGCGCGGGATACCTGTCATCTGCCAGAAACCCATGGCAACGAGCCTGGCTGAGGCGGAAAGCATGGTCGGCGCGTGCCGCGCCGCGGGCGTGCCGATGTTCGTCCACGAAAACTTCCGCTGGCAGACCCCCATCCGGAATGTGAAGCGACTGCTCGATGAAGGCCACATCGGCAATCCGCATCGCGCCACCATCAACATGGTTTCCGGATTCCCGGTCTTTAAGAATCAACCTTTCCTCGCCGGGCTCAAGCAGTTTGTCGTGACCGATGTGGGTAGCCACGTGCTGGATATTGCCCGGTTTATGTTTGGGGAGGCCGTAACGTTGTATTGCCAGACCCGTCGCACGCTCGACTTTATCCAGGGTGAGAACGTGGCCACGGTGATGATGAACATGGGACCTGCCGCGACAATCGTCATCGTGAACATGGGCTATGCCCAGAATCCGATCGAGCGGGAATGCTTTCCGGAGACGCTCATCCACATTGAGGGCGAACGGGGCGAGATCGAACTCTATCCCGATTTCCGGATTCATCTCACGACCCGGGCCGGGACATTGATCAACCCGTATTCGCCCCCGCGCTACACCTGGGCCGACCCGGACTATGACGTCGCGCATTCCAGCGGCGTGCCCTGCAACGCGAACATCCTGGCCGCGCTGCGCGGCGAAGGCGTCGCCGAAACAACGGGCGAAGACAACCTAAAGACGGTGCGCCTCGTTTTCGCCGCATATGATTCGGCCGAACGCAACACGGTGGTGACTCTGTGACCAGCGATCCGAATCCGGATATCCTCCATCGCCTGTTCTCGTTGAAAGGCAAGACCGCCCTGATTACCGGGGCTGGCGGCGGGATCGGGCGGGCGCTCGCGATCGCGTTCGCCGAGGCGGGCGCGCTGATCGGCGCGCATAACCGGGCTGAGGCTTCGCTGGACGATACGATGCGCGCGATCGCGGCGGTCGGAGGCCAGGCAGTCCGGCTGGGCGGCGATATCGCCCGGGTCGAGGATTGCCGCGCCCTTGTCGCTGGCGCTCAGGCGGAAATGGGCAGGCTCGACATCGTGGTGAACTGCGCCGGCACAAACCGCCGGATGCCCCTTGCCAACGTGACGCAGGATGACTTTGACGCCATTGTCGCCGTCAACCTCCGGGGCGCATTTTTTGTCGCTCAGGCCGCGCAGCCGATCATGCGCCTGCAGGGCGGGGGAAAGATCATCAACATTGGTTCGCTCACCACCACCATGGGTCTCGGCGATGTGGGCGTATACGGCCTGACCAAGGCCGGCCTCGGCCAAATGACCAGGACCATGGCCGTCGAGTGGGCGCGCGACAACATCCAGGTGAATTGCCTCGCCCCGGGCTTCATCGACACGCCGCTGACGCGGACTGCGCTGTGGGGTGATCCAAAGAAGCGAGCCTGGATTCTCGGCCGGACGCCTGCCAAACGCGCGGGTCAGCCCGGAGATTTGTTGGGCGCGGCGCTGCTTCTTGCCACAAACGCTTCAAACTTCCTGACCGGGCAGGTGCTCAGCGTGGACGGCGGTTTGTTGGCCGGAGGTTGGTGGGATGAATGACGCCCAGAGCATTCCCGGCGTCAGCGCGCGGGCCAGCGCCACGGCGAAGACCATCCTGTTTGGCGAGCATGCGGTAAACCGCGGCCAAATGGGGATCGCGGCTGCGCTGGGGCTACACGCCCGATGCGCGCTGACCCTGGCCGGGCAAACATTTTCGTTTGAAGGCGCGGGCCGTTCCGCTGTGGTTTCGCGCGCCGACCTACTGGACCTGCGCCACCAGGTCGATCTGTGGCGCGAAGCGCAGGACCTGGAGGCGATTCGGCGATTAGCCGCAACGGACTTCTTCGCCCCGCAGAAGTACATCATCGCCCATGCTTATGGTTCCGACCTGCCGGCCGGGCTGTCGGCCCGGTTTGAGAGCCAGATTCCGCCTTCTTCCGGTCTCGGCTCCGGGGGAGCGGCGTTCGCGGCGTTGGCCAGGGCGCTCGCTCAGCTTCTGGGCGGAGCTGGCGCGCGCCAGATCGGCGAGTGGGCCTGGCTGGGCGATGTCATCGCCCATGGCGGCGTCGCCTCGGCGCTTGACAGTCAGACGTCGCTGCATGGCGGAGTGATTCGCTACACCCGGGAGGGGTTGGGCGAGCCTATCCCGTTCGATCCGTCTCTGACCCTCGTGGTCGCTCACACCGGGGTGGGCGCCCGCACCAGCGAGATCAACACACGGGTGCGCAGCTGGCTGGCCGGGGATGCGACCCGGATGCGTTACTTCGAGATGATTGGCGCGCTATCGCTCCATGCGCTCGAGGCGATTGCGCGGGGCGACTGGACGCTGGTTGGCAAGCTGATGAACATAAATCAGCTTGTCCTCGAGAAGATCGGCGTCTCATGCCCGGAACTGGATCGCCTGATCCGCGCGGCGCTGGCCGCCGGCGCGTTCGGGGCCAAACTCTCCGGCTCGGGCGGGGGCGGCATCATGGTCGCGCTCGCCACCGCTGAGTCCAGGGACCGGATCGCGGAGGCCTTGCGCGAGGCCGGCGCGTCCGTTGTTTTTCAACCCGACATCGCCCCGCGCGGTGTCTTTTCGGAGATTCAAACATGAAGAACTTCAAAGTGATCGACCTCACCCACACCCTCCTGCCCGGGCAGGAGCAATACACCGTCGAGTTGAAACAACGCGGCACGCTTCGTGATGCGCCGACCGGCGACATCATGCACGACGTCTACATGTGGTCGCACAGCGGCACTCACGTCGAGGTATCGCTGCACTTCTACGCCGGCGGCAAAGACACCAGCGATTTTCCGCCTGAACAGTTCGTCGGCAACGCCATCCTGCTTGACTTCCGCCACAAACAGGTCAATGAGGCAATCACCCTGGCGGATATCCGGGCCGCGGGCGATGTGCAGCCCGGCGATATCGTCATCCTGTGGGAGGGCCGCGAGAATCAATACCGCACAACGGCCTCGCATCAGCGCCCGTATCTGGCCGAGGATGCGGCGGAATGGCTCGCCCTCGACCGCAAGATCAAAGTCTTGGGCACCGACGCGAGCGGATTTGAAGTGCGCGGCCGGAATGATCATCCCAATCACCATCTTTTTTTCAAGCCCGGCGTGGACATCCCGGTGATTGAGTGCCTGCGCAATCTTGCCCTGATCCCGCAGCAGCGTTTCTTCTTCGTCGGGATGCCCATCCCGTGCAAGGGCCTTGACGCGTCCCCGATCCGCGCGGTCGCGCTTGACTTCCAGGACTGACCGGCCATGACACGACTCGGCGCGGCGCTCTTCAACGCCAACCACGCCCGACTGGGCGAGGAAATGCTCGATGCTCTGGCGGCCGGCATCGATTTCCTCCATTTCGATGTCTTTGACGGGCACTTCGCCCACGACCTCGGCTTTCCGCCGCGCGTACTGGCCGATTTGCGCGGGCTTACCAAGGCGCCCTTCGAAGTCCACCTTGCCGCTAACGATCCGCTTCGTTTCGTACCTGCGCTGAAGGCGGCGGGCGCGGACCTGGTGTATCTGCCGGTCGAGAGCAGTCCGTTGTTGTATGAAGCCATATTCGCAGTCCGCGAGCAAGGCCTGAAGGTCGGGCTGTGCCTGGCGCTGGGGACGCCACTCGAGACGCTCCGTCCCGCGCTGCCGATGATCAACGCGGTGCTGTTGCTGGGTCGGGTGATCGGTGAAGGCGCGCGCGGCCGGGATTTCAACACCCTGGCACTTGAACGCACCCGCCAGACGCGGCGCTGGATCGATGAAGGCCGGTTCAACATCGACTTGCAACTGGCCGGCGGACTCGAGCTCGACTCGTGCAAAGCGGCGGTGGACGCGGGCGCGATGTCGCTGCCACTGGGGGCCAGCCTCTTCCGTGAGCGCGATCGGGCCGCGTTTATGCGGTCGTTGCGAGGTCGGCTGGATTCGCCAGGCTCAAGCCCGCTTCCGACCGCGCGGGCCGCCGGATCGTGGCGGGTGCTGGTGGCCTCGCGCTCGTTTGGCAAAGCGGCTCCGGAGGTCGTGCGGCAACTCGTGGATGCGGGCTGCGAGATCGTTCCCAATCCATATGAGCAGGCGCCTACCGAGGCCCAGTTAATCGCGCAGATTCGCGGTGTGGACATGCTGATCAGCGGCACCGAGCCCGTGACCGAAGCGGTGCTGCAGGCGGCAAATCGGTTGAAGGGGATCAGCAAGCATGGCGTCGGCTACGAGAACATCGATCTCGAAGCCTGCAAGCGCCGGGGCGTGCCGGTGGCGATCGCGGGCGGAACGATCACTGACTCTGTGGCCGACCTGGCCATGACGCTGATCTGCGCGCTGGCCCGGGGCGTGGTGGCCGGCGACGTCATGACCAAGGCGGGCAAGTGGGGGCGCGTCACGGGCGTCGAACTGAAGGACAAGACCCTTGGCATCGTCGGATTGGGACAAATCGGCCGGGGCCTGACCCGCAGGGCGCGCGGCTTCGGGATGCGGGTGATCGCCCAGGACACCTATCACGACGAGGCCGCCGCCCGCTTTCTCGGAGTCGAATACGTCACGCTAGAGGAGCTCTTGACGCGCAGCGATTTCGTGTCGCTGCACGCGCCGGGCGGCGCTGAGACCCGCGCGCTTATCAACGCCCAGGCGCTGGCGCTCATGAAGCCGGCGGCCTTTCTGATCAACACAGCCCGCGGCGAGCTGGTCGACGAGACCGCGTTGTTTGAAGCGCTGACGAGCCAGAGGCTGGCCGGCGCGGCCACCGACGTGTTTATCCGGGAGCCGCCCCCGGCCGACCACCCGTTGCTCACACTCCCGAACTTCATCGCGATGCCGCACAGCGCGGGACAGACCCGCGAGGGCCTACGAGCAATGGGGCAGGTGACCGCCGACAACGCGTTGCGGATGCTTCGCGGGGAGACGCCGGCCTATCGCGTCGCCTGACGGGTTGCTCGAAGCCATGTCCGGCGCGCTGTCGCGTCGGAAGCTCAGAATGTTTCTTCAAGCGAGCCAATCAGCCAGAGCATGGCATTGTTGTAGGGCGTTGCGATGCCGAGACGCTCCCCGGCCTCGACGATGGCGCCATTGATGACGTCGATTTCGGTCCGCCGCCGATTCGCGATGTCGACCGGCATGGAGCCCATGACCGACGGGGAGATGCGCTCGAGCAGTCCGATGATGGCCGCCCATCGCTCGTCGAATTCGAGCGCAATGCCCTGCGCACAAGCCACCGCGACTGTCTCCCGAAGCAGAGCGGCCATCAGCTCTTTGGTTCCCTGATGCTCAATGAGTTTCCGGGCCTCCCATGTGAATATCGCCGCGGTGGGAAGGGTGCATACGTTAAGGGCGAGCTTGGCCCAGATGTCATCTATGACCCGACCCGATACCCGGGTCTCGAGGCCCGCCCGGTTAAAGGCGTTCGCCAGCGCCTCGACGCGCGGGCTGCTGGCGCCGGCCAGTTCGCCGATATGGGTAATGCCCACACCGCCGTGCAGGGCATGGCCGGGGCCTTGCAGGGAAGCGCTGTTGTAGGTGACGCCGCAAAACACACGCGCGTCGCCGACAAGCCGCTGGATGCTTGGCGCGTTGCCCCAGCCGTTCTGGAGCGAAACGACACTTGTCTCAGGCCCGATCATGGCTCCGGCGGCCCTCACCGCCGTTTCCGTGTGATAGCACTTGGTGAAGACGAGAACAACGTCCTGGGTGCCCGCGCTTTTGGGATTCGCCGTAGCCCGCGGGCGGGCTGCGATGCGCCCTCCCGCCTTGTCCTCGATGATGATGCCGCTTGCGTTGATGTGGTCGACGGCTGCCTGGTTGATATCGACCAGGGTGACATCGACGCCCGCCAGCGCCAGTCGTGCGCCGAAAACCGAACCCATCGCGCCCGTGCCGCCAAGTATCGCTATCTTCATCATTTCAACTCCTATGGCATACCATATGATGAAGTGATATTATCGGGGCGTCGCTTGAAAGTCAAGCCATAGGGGCGAGGATGAGCAGCGCAGTTTTTTCCAGAGTGCAGCGTGAAGCAAGCCTGTCCGAGCAAGTGTCGCGCCAGATCCATGAGGAGATCGCGTCGGGACGCCTGCCACTCAATGGGCGGCTCCCGGCCGAGCGCGATCTTGCAGCGCGGTTTGGGGTTAGCCGGACAGTCATTCGCGAGGCTGTAATGGGCCTGGCCGCGAGAGGGATGGTGCGGGTATCGCATGGGCGGGCCGGCACATTGGTTTGCGCGCCCAGCCCTGAGGCGGCGGTTGGAATGCTGTCTATTTATCTCGGGAGCGATCGGCTTCCGGGCGACCCCCGCGACGTGATCGAGGCCAGACAGGTTATCGAGGCGGCTTGCGCCGGCCTGGCCGCGGCGCGGCGCAATCCGGCCGATCTCGCCGCTCTGAATGCCAACGTCGCGGAAGGGAACTCCGCCGCCACCCAGGGCGAGCGCCTGGTCGAACTGGACCTCAACTTTCATTTGCTCATCGCGAGAGCGACGCACAATCGGCTGTTTCCAGTGCTTCTCGCCTCGATTCAAGCGCTAATGTTGAACGTCCGGCTGGCGGCTCCCGAGGTCCCCGGCGCGGCCATTGCCTCCACTCGCCAGCACCGGAAAATTCTGGGGGCCGTTGATGCTGGCGACGAAGAGGGCGCCCGCGCCGCCATGCGCCGCCACATCAAAACGAGCGAGATGGCGTTGTTGAAGGAGGCCCGACTGGCTGGCCGGCCTGCCACGATCTTGCCCCGAAACCAGAGCAGCCAACCGGCCGCTCGGCGATCCAAGGTCGAAGGGCGCGCGGCGAGGAGAGAGTCATGACCGATCCTTCGAGCGCCGGCATGCTCCGCGCCGGACCATTGGAGATGTCTTACCGCGATGGCGACCTGCGCTACATCTCGGCCGGCGGTCGCGAGATCGTCCGGCGAATCTACGTCGCCGCGCGCGACCGCAACTGGGGCGCCGCGCCCAACCGGCTCAAGGACGTCGTCATCAAGGCGGGAAGCGACGCCTTCCGCATCACGTTCGTATGCGAAAACCTGCTGAACGACCTGGACTTCGCGTGGCGTGGCACGATCACCGGACGGGCCGATGGAACAATCACGTATGCGATGGACGGCGTCGCCCGCGCAACGTTCATGAAGAACCGGATTGGCTTCTGCGTGCTTCATCCAGCCGCCTGCGCGGGCGCGGAATGTGACGTGACCCACTCGGATGGCGCGCGCTCAAAGGCCACCCTGCCGCGCCCCATCATCGCCGACCAGCCTGTCCGGCCATTCGAGGACATGCGCGTATTCAGCCAGCGCCTTGACCGGGAGTCCAGGCTGGACATCACCTTTGAAGGCGATGTATTTGAGATGGAGGATCAGCGCAACTGGACCGATGCGAGCTACAAGACCTTTGGCACGCCCTTGCGCCTGCCCTTCCCGGTCGAAGTCAAGCAAGGGGCGCGGGTTCGCCAGACGATCACCCTCCGGCTCGTGGGCGTGCCGCGTCCGACCCATGGGCGCACCCGGAATGCTGCCACGCTGATTTCCCTTACCGGCCGTTTCGGACCGGTTCCTGCCATCGGGCTGGGCCTTCCGGCAGACGCACCCGGGCCATCCAAAGCCGTGGCCGCGCGCTTGCGTATGCTCGAGCTCTCTCACCTGCGGGCGGATATTGACTTGCGTCTCGATACGCTCAAGCGCGATTTGGGCCGGGCGCGGACGGCTTCCCAAGCGCTTGGTCTCCCGCTCGAACTCGCGCTGCGGCTGCCCGCAGACGCGCCCGTCGACGCGCTGATTCGGCTGCGCGCGGCGCTGGAAAAGGACCTGCCCAAAATCGCGCGGGTGCTTGCCTTTCGAGAGGTGGAACGCCAGACAGAGCCGCCACCGATTTCCACCCTGATTGGCTTGTCAAAAAGATATCTTGCCGATCTCGTGCCAAACGCCGCATTTGGGAGCGGGGTGAATACCGACTTCCTCTTTCTCAACCGGTATCCCGCTTCCGCCAGGGGGATGGACGCCCTTTCGGTCGCGATCCATCCCCAGGCGCACGCCTTTGACGACCTGTCGCTGATCGAAACACTCGAGACACAGGGGACGCTCGCGAGGAACCTGGGCCGGATTGCGCGCGGGCTGCCATTTATGATTTCGCCGGTGACGCTGCTGCCCCGCTTCAACCCGTACGCCACAGCCTCTGTCGCGCCGGCAGCGCCGCCGGCCGACCCGCGGCAACGCTCTGCGTTTGGCGCATGCTGGACCCTTGGCAGTCTCAAATACCTGGCCGAGGCAGGCGTGTCGAGCGTGACCTGCTTCGAAACGCATGGCCCCCGTGGCGTGATGGATCGGGACGGGGTGTTTCCGATGTTCAATCTGTTCGCTGCGGTAGGCGAATATGCTGGCGGGCAAGTGGTTGCCTCAAAGAGCACGCGCCCACTCGTTGCCGATGCGCTGGTCTTGCGCGACGGCAAGCGGTTTTGCGCGCTCATCGCGAACTTCAGCGAATCGGTGTCCGACATCGCGTTCCGCCTGGCGGTCGTGCCGGCGCGGGTTGACGCGATCGTCGGACAAGCGCCGGCGGATCCCCGGACGGAACGTGGGCGCTTCCGGTTTTCAGCGGCCGGCCGCTCGATCACGCGGGTGATCTGGCCGGATCAAGGAACCTGACCGAAGGAGAAGAAATGAAAGCGACCATTTTTGATGGACCCAATTCGATGCGTGTCGGCGCATGGGACATGCCAGTCGCCGGTCCCGGCGAGGTCATTGTCCAGACCCGCGCGATCGGGATTTGCGCCGGAGACATGTACATTTTTCAGGGCAAGAACCCGTACGCGAAGTATCCGATTATCGGAGGCCACGAGATCGCCGGCCAGATCGTCGAAGTCGACCCCGGCGTCAACGGCCTGAGCGCGGGCGAGCAGGTGGTCGTCGAGCCCTTTTTGGGCTGTGGCACGTGCTATCCGTGCCGGATTGGAAAGCCAAACTGCTGCGCAAATCTGCAAATCATCGGCATCCACCGGGCCGGTGGATTTGCCGAGTATGTCGTTGCTCCGGCCAGCAACATCCACAAGACGCCTGCCGGCATGTCGGCCACCGTCGCCTCGTTTGCTGAGCCAGTTGCGATTGGCGTACAGGCTTGCCGGCGCGGGCAGGTGAGCGCAGCCGACACGGTGTTGATCCTTGGCGCAGGTCCGATCGGCTTGGCCCTGATCGAGGTGGCCCGCGCGCGCGGCGCGCGTGTCATTGTGGCCGATGTGCTTGCCGAGCGCCTCGAGTTCGCCAGGACCCTGGGCGCCGAGACCTTGATAAGCGATGGCGATCTGCTCGCGCGCGTACTCGAGCGGACAAACGGCGAGGGCATGCCGGTGGTGATCGAAGCCACCGGGAACGTGAAGGCGATGGAGAGCACGGTCAATCTGGTCGCGGCAGGCGGCCGCATCGTCATCGTCGGTCTGGTCAAGGCGGGGACTCCGGTCCAGTTTCCGGGGCTCGACTTCACCCGCAAGGAGATGACCGTCGTCGGCTCGCGCGCCAGCGTGAACTGCTTCCCCGAGGCATTGGAACTGCTGGCCAGCGGCCGGATCCAATACCCAAAGGTGGCGACTGAATTCAATCTGTGGGACGCGCCGCGCGTCTTCGCCGAGATGGATGCCCAGCCTGGCAAATACCACAAGGGCGTGTTAACGGTCGGATGAAACCCTGCGCGGCCGGCGCGATCGTCCCGTTTCCAGATTCAGCCAGGCGACCTCATCCGGCGTAAGCGTCACCGCGAGCGACTCGAGGCTCGAGCGCGTTTCGCTCACCAGGCGCGGACCGATGAGCGGGAAGGTGGGAAAGGGTTGATGCAGGACGTAGGCGAGCGCGATATTGATCGCGCGCACGCCCTTCTGCGCCGCCAAATCGCGGGCGCGGGCCAGGCGCTCGAAGTTGTCGTCCGCAAACCAGCAGCGGACCCGCTCTTCATCGGCTTTGTACCCCGGGGCCGTGTCCTCGAGAAAGAATCCGCGCGCCTGCGAGCTCCAGGGCATGAGCACCATCTGGCTTTGGGCGAGGAATGCCCGATAGGCGGTATCGCTTGCCGCGATGCAGCCTTTCCATACCGGGTCGACCATTCGGGCGAGGGAGAAATTGTTGCTGATGGCGCTGAAGCCGCGCAGGCCGGCGCGCTGGGCATACGCATTGCCCGCCGTAATCCGCTCGGTACTCCAATTGCTCCCGCCAAACGCCTTGATCCGCCCGGCTGACACGTTCTCATTCAGGGCGTCGACAAACTCCTCGACGGGCACTTCCAAATTGTCACGGTGCATGAAGTAGACATCTACGTCGTCGGTCTGCAGTCGCTCAAGGCTGATGAGCAGCTGGCGAGTGAGGCTGCTGGGGTCGCAGAACGGCGTGTGGGCGCCCTTGCCGATCAAGACCACCTGCCCGCGCACGCCGCGGTTGCGCAGCCACTGGCCCACCAGCTTCTCCTGCAATCCGTTGCCGTAGATGTGGGCAGTGTCAAACACATTCCCGCCGCGCGTGAAGAAGTCGTCGAATATTACGCTCGCATGCGGGAGGGTGGACTGGTTGTCGCAACCCAGAACCAGCCGGCTCGCCGGTTTGTCGACGAATGGGATCTGGCCATACCGCATGGCTTCCAAACCGCCTGTGGCGGTCGCGACAGCCAGCGCTGTTCGTCGCACCGTGAGTTTCATCTCGGGCGCATCGGGCTTCTCGGCGTCGTAGATCAAGCCGATCTGCTCGCGCCACAAATCGAGCGCCCGCATGTTGCCCAGAGTGTCGTCCCAGGTGTGCGCGGGCGGAGCGGCTTGCGGACTTTTTCGGCGAATGGCTTCGGCGACCGCGTCGGCTTCGAGGGCATACAGGGGGCGCCCGGGCTCGATCTTGAGCTTCTTGACCGTTGCGCCGGTGTGAACATGAATGAATGACGGGCTTCCATCCCGGCTTGGAATCCACGGGTCGGGCACGTGAATCCAGCCTGCGCTCCCATATACCCGGGCGCCGTTGTCTTGCATGACCTGCACACCAGCGCTAACCTGGGCGACAATCCCGCTCGCGAATTTCAAGACCGCCGACGTCCATTCGTCGGTGCGGGTATTCGCGTTGAGCGTGCCAAGCGCCTTCACGGCAACTGGGTCGGCAAACGGCTGACCAATGGCGGCACCAGCAACCATGCGGGCAAAGCTGACCGGATAACAACCCACATCGAGAATGCCGCCGCCGCCCAGGGCGTTGTTGAGCAAGCGGCTCGACTCGCTATAGTTTGCGTTGAAGCTGAAGGTGGCTTGAACCACCCGCACCTCGCCGATCGCCCCGCCGCGAATCAACGCGATCATCCTTGCCATTTGCGGATGGCAGCGGTACATGAACGCTTCCATCATAAATACGCCGTTCGCGCGGGCGGCCTCGAACATCGCCATGGCTTCGGCGTGGTTAAGCCCCATCGGTTTCTCGCACAACACGTGCTTGCCCGCCTCGGCGGCTTTAATCGCCCACTCGGCGTGAGCGGGGTGGGGGAGCCCGATGTAAACGGCCTGCACGTTTGGGTCGGCCAGCAGCGCTTCATAGCCAACATGCCGACCGGATCGGGCAATACCGAACTCCCTGCCAAACGCGACGGCGCTTGTCTCGGCCCGGCTGCCCATGGCCACCAGTTTGCCGGTGGCGCTCGCCTTGACCCCTCGCGCGAAAGCGTGGGCAATGCCGCCCGTACCCAGGATTCCCCACTTCAGTTTTGCCATCTTGATCGTCCATCATCCTTCGTGACCGCCCACGGCCGGCACCTGCCTTAGTTCATTCAACCGGACGCCGATCTTACTTCAAGCCTCGATTGCGCGCGATAAGGGCTGCAATCTCAAAAGGGAAACGCCGCGTGTCACGACGACCGATCGTTCACGCTGTGGCCCCGCACGGAAAAGGCGCCAGTCCCGAACGGGACCTGTAAATGTTGCGCGGCGCTGCGAGCGCCGCGCGGCCCTGGTTTGGCGCTGGCTGGCGCGCGGTATCTGCCCAAAGGGTCTCAAGAACTTGTATCGACCGGCCTAAACTCTGTTGTCCGAGAACGGCAACACCACGGTCTCAAGCAGGTTCACGACCGCCTTGCGCACGTTTTGCAGGTGCTGGCGAAACTGCGCTTCTGCGGCGTCGCCGTCGCCGGAGAGAATACTGGCGACAAAGGTCTCGTGTTCACCGGTGGAGAGTTGGATGCGCATCTGCATGGCCACATAGCCCTGGCGGACCCGATGCCATTGATCGTTCAGATTTGCGATGATCCGGCGGGCGCGCTCGTTGCTGGCCATCTCAAACAGAACGTCGTGGAGTTGAAAATCAGAATTGAGCCAGGCGTCCGGATCCGCCGCGTCGGCCGCGGCTCGCATGGTCTTGATGGCGGCCTTTAGCGCCCGCCGAAGCTCGAGACTCTGGCAGGCGGCGGCTTTTCGGGCGATCCCGCCTTCAACCGCTTCCTTGATTTCGAAAATCTCATGGATATCGCTCAGTGAAAGCCGGTAGACGCGCCACCCGCGCCGGCCTTC
>JBKJQK010000104.1:0-4955 GCA_046594095.1 Anaerolineae bacterium
GGGTCGACCGGGCGGGCGAGCTTGGTGGGTTCGAGAAAGGCCCGCGCCTCATCGAGGTTGCGCACACCCCGCGCGTGCAGGGTCTGAGCCACCAGGCGGTCGATGCCGGCGGCGGTGAGGGTTTGGATGAAGTCGTCCGGCGCCGGCGGCGCAATTTCCCAGCGGGTCATGGCCGCGGATTGTACGCGGGGAGCCTATTCCTGATTCCGCCACACCTCTCCCGCCAGCCGCCTCCCGCCTCTCGCCATCAGCCCCAGGCGGACCAGCTTGTCGAGAAACCAATTCGTGTTTGCGGCGTAATGCTTCTGGTAGAACAGCCACATCGCGCGCTGGAACTCATACTGGGCCTTCGCGCTCTTCCGGCTGGCCGCCCGCTTTACGTGGTGGACGATGACCGTTGGGTCGTAGACCGCCCGGTAGCTGAGCTTTTTGACCCGCAGGCACCAGTCCAGATCCTCGCCATACATGAAGAATCGCTCGTCCATCAACCCGGCCCTTGCCACGGCCTCGCCCCGGACCAACATGCAGGCGCCCACGACTGAATCCACGTCCAACTGTTGATCGTCCGGCGCAAAGGTCATGTTGTAGCGCCCGAAGCGCGGGCTGCGCGGGAACAGCTTGCTCAGCCCGCTGAAGCGGTAGAAGGCCGCCGCTGGCGTCGGGAATCCCCGCCGGCAGGCCTTGTCCAGCGTCCCATCGAGCAGGAGCAGGCGAGGCCCGACCACCCCCACGTCCGGGTTCGCATCGGCAAAGGCCACCATCGCCGCCAGCGCGTCCGGAGGGACGACTGTGTCGGGGTTGAGCAACATCACGTGCCGGGCATTCCCATTCTCGGGCCAGCCCGCCGCGCGCAAGCCGGCGTTGTTGCCAGCCGAGAACCCGGCGTTGACGGGGCTCCTGACCACCGTAACCTCGGGAAAGAGCCCGGCCACCATGTCCGCGCTGCCGTCGCTCGAGGCGTTGTCGACCACGCAGACCTCAAAGGCCAGCCCGCGCTGTTCGCGCAGCGAATCCAGGCAGGCCGCCAGCAAGTCACGGGTGTTGTAGTTCAGGACGACGACGAACAAATCGAGGCTTGGCATATCCCACCGCGCATTCTATTCGGCCAGCCCCTCGCCGATCCAGATCGTGTCGTAGACCCCGCTCTCGCCTGGCTTGAGCGCGGCGATCTGGTCGAGTATCCGGCGCTGGATAACCGGCATCGGGGGCAGGTTGTCCGGCGCCCGCCACATCATCTCCGATACCTCGCCGCTGGGAGAAAAGGTGCCGCCCACGACCGAGGCCAGGACCACAAACTCGATCTTCGGCCTGTCGCGGGTGACGCCCACCAGGGCGATCCGCTCGGCCTTGATCCGCAGCCCCGACTCCTCGAGGACCTCGCGCTCGAGCCCCTCCAACGGAGTCTCGCCACCCTTGAGCCAGCCGCCTGGCAGCCCCCACGGCGCCATGCGATACGTGTGCGAGAAGATCAGGACCTCGCCTTCGTCATTCCGAATGACGCCCACCACGCCCAGCAGGAAATTAGTGTTGACGCTCGCCGCCGCCCGCCAGAACAGCCAGGGCGGCAGCCAGAACCGGCGCAGCAATGCATACACCGGCCGGAGGATATCGTCGCGCCTCATACGGCTATGGTACCTGCACGCCCGAATACCTTACAGGATGAACAGGATTTACAGGCTGGATCGGGTCCTGTCCAAACCATCCCGCACATCCCGTTCATCCTGTCAAAAGATAATTTCCGCGCCTCCACGTGAGACCCACAGAAAATTCTTCGCGACTTCGCGTGAGATAAAAAGTCACTCCACGCGATACACAGGCACCCGCCGGTTCTCGCTTCCGCCCCCCGGCAGAAAGTAGTACGGCACGTCGATCGCCCCGACCTGGGTCAGCGCATACCGTCCGCGCAGCGTTGCAAGGCTCGCCTGCAGCTCATTGCTCTCGTCCACCGCATACACCGGCCGGCCCTCCGCCCGCAGCGCCTCGACAAAAGCGATGAGCTGGGCGGGCGTCCAGGTCGCCGGCCGGAACGTTAGCCGGCCCGTGTAGAGATCGATCGCCCCGCTGTTGAGCGAGCACGCGATAACGGCGTCGTCGGGTGTCAGCGCCTTGAGCGTATCAAACGAGGCGCGCTGGCCGGCGACGAGATACCCAAACGCCCTAAAGCCGCGGGTGATCGGCAGTTGGAACGTCTCAATGCTCCGGTAGCCAATCCCGAACGCCAGCGCGAAGACCACGCCGAAAACCGCCAGGCTCCGCCGCGTGCCCGGCGCGCCGGCCGTGATGGCCTCGACGATCCTCACCGCCCCACGCGCCGCCAGGATCGCCCCGATTGGAAAGATCGATAGTAGGTCGCGCTGGCGCAAATACGCATAGGCCAGGTGGAAGACGAAGACCGGCAGCGCGTACGCCGCCAGGACCGCCGCGACCCGCCCGCGCGTCCGCGCCAGCGCCCACGCCCCGACCGCGATCAGCGGCGCGATCAGCCCGAACTCGCGATACCAACCCAGCTCACCGAGCGTCCGCGCCAGCGTCCCCGGAACTCCGGACAACGCGAAGTGCTGGAGTTCGTCCGAGCCTGTCGCGAACGGGCTGCCAAAGGCGCTGGCGTGATAGGCCAGCACGGGCAGCGCGGCAATCGCCGCGCCCAGCGCGGCCAGCCCAATCTGTAGAATGCGCTCGCGTCTCAATGTCTCGTTGTTCAGCCAGATCGCCAGGGCGATCGCCGGCGCGATCAGGACCTGGGTGTAGCGCACGTCAAACGCGGCGCCGATGAGCAAGCCCGCCGCCAGCGCCCGCCATCGCCCGCTCGCGCGCGCGCCGCCCAGAACGACAAACACCGCGCCCAACGACAATACTTGAGCGCCGATGTCGGCCATCGGGATGAGCTGCCACTCGATCTGCTGATACGACGTCGCCGTCAGCGCCACGGCTAGGCCCGCGACCGCCCAGCCGCCCGGGCCGCCGCCCGCGACCCGAAAGGCCAGGGCGGCAACGAGCAACAGCGCCAGCGCGCCCAGCAGCGGCGTAACCGCGTACAGCCCCACCTCGCCGGCCAGCGCATACGCCGCGCCGGTGAAGACCGCATAGCCCGGCGGCCAGACCGTCGGCGCCTCCCGAGTCACATCCTTTGGCTCGCGATAGCCCACATGGGTGATCGG
Organism: Anaerolineae bacterium; assembly: GCA_046594095.1. Classification (GTDB taxonomy): domain Bacteria; phylum Chloroflexota; class Anaerolineae; order J036; family Brachytrichaceae; genus Brachythrix. Next base: position 3,159 of record JBKJQK010000104.1, read on the forward strand.
CTCGGACGGAATGCCAAGCTCGTACGTGATGCGGATCAGCGGAAACGGATGATAGACCGTCCCCCGTTTGGCAAGATCGACCCCCATCTGGGCATACGCGTACGGATCGCTGCCCGTCACCCCGCGGGTCGTCAGGGTCGCGCCCAGCCAGCCCGTCCAGGCCACGCTCCCCGCGATGAGGGCCAGCGCGGCCAGCTTGACGAAGGGCCGGGCGGTTCGGCGGGCCAGCATCCGCCATGCGGCCGCGACCGCCAACCCGCAGGCCACCCAGACCGCCAGGGGCAGGTTGAGCAGCGCCTCCCACGGCTGGGGGATCGGCTCGGCAATCGGCGACTTCGCGAGGACTGAGGCCAGCAGCCGGGCTCCGAGCATCAACTCGGCCGCCAGAAACGGGGTCAGCGCCGCCAGCCCGCCCAACCCGCGCGCGGCGGCCACGCCGATGCCGGATACAAGCGCAACCGCGGCAAGCCCATACGCCGCCGGCAGGCGGATGCTCACAAAACAGGCCGCCATCAAAACCGCATGCGCGCCGATCCAGATCACCGCCACATCCCATCGCCAGCGGACCGCCGAATTGGGCGCGCGAAACCCAGCCGCGGCGGTAGCCGCGCCATATACGCCCGCCCGCCATGCCTCGCGGACAGCGCCAACCATCACCGCTGCCGTGGCAAGCGCGCCCGCGAACAGCCAGCCCAGCCGCCAGCCCAACACGGGGATCGCAAACACCCGCCCGAGCGCAACGGCGGCGACCAGCATCCCTGCCGCGACATGCGGCCAGGCCGATCCCCTTCGCCAGCGGATCACCAGCAGCGGCGCAAGCGCATACGCCAATCCCGCCAGAACCACCAGCCACATGGCCGGCCCGGCCGCCTGCGCGGTGATGGCGCTATCGGTCCAATACGAGAGTTGAAGGATGTTGTCGAGGCTCATGCGCGGGACCGCTTATTCTACCGAGCGCGGGAACATGAAAGTGCCCCGAAGGGGCGACACACCCGAGGCCCGGGCAACGCCGGGGTAACTCGTGTCACACGCCGTCCGGCAGCCGCGAGCCCAATCGGCCAACCAGAAGCTCGCTCCGCCCCTACCGCGCGAAGATCACCGCCACCCGCGCGTTTGTCCAGGTTTGCTCGTTTCCGGCCCGGTCACGCGCCCGGACCCGATATGTGTAGGTATTGCCTGCCCGCACCGGCGCCTGCATGGTTGTCCCGGTCTGCCATTCCGCCAGGTTCGCCCATGCTCCCCGATTGACCCGCATCTGGACGTCATACGACCAGATCCCCGCCACCCCGTCGTCGCCGCGTCCATTTGGGTCATAGCCCTGCCAGGTGAGCCGGGCCAGGTTTGGCCCGATCTGGACCGCGCTCAGGCGCGTCGTGGGCGGGGTCGTGTCGCGCTCGGTGATGATCAAAGGCTCGCTCGCCACCTGGCATGCCCCGCTGGCCTGGGCCCATCGAAAATTCGGCGCGGGGGGAAGGTTGAACGTCCTCTTGTCGCCCGCCCGCGCCATCGTGGCCGTCGTCGCGTCCGGCCGGACGACGTTGGCGACGGCGAGCGTGGCCGGAAGTTCGTAACGCTGAGGCGTCGCGCTGATGTTCCAGATCACGCTCACCTTGCCCAGCGGCGTGCCGTAGAACGTGATTCGGCTGACCGCGCCATCGTTGACCCATTCGCGCGTCGCCCAGGCGAAGGTCGCGGGCAGGCGGCTGGCCGCGACCTGGAAGGCGGTGAACGACGGGCGCGCCACCCGCTCATCACTTAACACCCCCCATGGCTGGTCATGGTCGCCCGCGTCGTTGG
>JBKJQK010000337.1:0-6702 GCA_046594095.1 Anaerolineae bacterium
AGCGCTTGACACCAGGGCGCGCGGCTCAATAATCCTCCCAATGTCGCATCTGGCCGCGATTTGGCGCGGCGCGAGTGCGCGTATACAGGGGGACACATGAACACGCGATTTCACGGATTCTCGCTCGCGGTCGCCTTTGCGCTCGTCGTCGCGCTTGGGCCGGCCACCCTCTACGGCCAGAATGGCGCCCCGCCCGTCCATGCCCGCGATGCCGTGAGCGGCACGCCGAACGGAACCGCCTTCACGTATCAGGGCCAATTGCGCAAGGCCGGCGCTCCGGTCAACGCCGTGTGCGCGTTCACGTTCACACTGTGGGACGCTGCCTCGAGCGGCGTCCAAATCGGGCCAACCGCAAGCGCGCCCGCGGTGGCCGTCGCGGGCGGGCTGTTCAGCGCCAACCTTGATTTTGGGACGGGCGCGATGAACGGCGAATCCCGCTGGCTGGAGGCCCAGGTGCAGTGTCCGGGTGACGGAAGCCCGGTGGCGCTGAGCCCGCGGACCGCGCTGTTGCCGGCGCCCTATGCGCTTGCCCTGCCCGGGATGCGCACCCCGCGGGGAAACAACGATGGAAACGGCCTTCCAACCGTGAGCGTCATCGGCGGGACGGTGAGCAACACCATCGCGCCCGACAGCATTCTGAGCGCCATCGGCGGTGGCACGCTCAATGCGATCGGCGGTGACAGCGGCGGAAGCGTGATCGCGGGCGGGAACACAAACGTCATCACCGACGTGAGTTACAACAGCACGTTAGGGGGCGGATACGGCAACCGCATTTACGGCCGCAGTTCAACCAGCTTTCTGGGCGGTGGCCTGGACAACAAGGTGGCCGGCAACAGCGACCTTTCGGCGCTGTCGGGCGGGTCCGGCAATACAATCACCGGGACGAGCCAGGCCGCCTTTATCGGTGGCGGCGCAAACAACAACCTTTCAGGCTCATATCTTGGCGTCGTATCCGGCGGTTACTTCAATGTACTTGAGGCTTCGCGCTCGGGGACCATCGCGGGCGGCGAGAAGAACACGCTGAGGACCGGGCAGTATGGCTCCATCAGCGGCGGCGTATCCAACACCATAGAGGGCAGCGATAACGGTATCATCGTTGGAGGGTTCAACAACAAGGTGACCGGCGGAAGCCACTACAGTGTCATCGGCGGAGGGGCAAACAACCGGGCGAATCTGACCAGCACCCTGTCCTTCATCGGCGGCGGCGACATCAACGTCATCGAGAACAACAGCTACAAGAGCCTTATTGGTGGCGGCGAGCTCAACACGATTCAAAATGACAGCAGCTACGGCGTAATCAGCGGCGGCTGGACCAATTTGATCTCCGAAGGCAGCCAGTGGAGCGCCATCGGCGGAGGCCACGCCAACACCATCACCGGTACCGCAAACTACGCGGCAATTCCGGGCGGAGAGAACAATAGAGTAAGCGGCGACTACGCCCTGGCCGCGGGCCGGCGGGCCCAGGCGCTGCACAACGGTTCGTTCGTTTGGGGCGACGCGACCGACGCCAACATCGCGTCGACGGCGCCCAATCAATTCGTCATCCGCGCCAGTGGTGGCGTGTCCCTGCCGGTCAACGCCGGTGAAGGTGGCATTCATCCGTTTGGCGAGCGCTGGCGCGACAACGCCATCCAGGCCTGGGCGGTGATGCGGGCGGATGGTTTAATCTACGCGTCTTACGGCGTATCGACCGTCACCCACACGACCGGGAGCTACACGTTCACGCTGCAGGTCGGCGCGCAGGACAACACCCGCCTGGCCCCGGTTGTGTCGCCCGAAATCGACGCCCCGCCCACCAGCGCGGCTGCCGCCCGGCTGGCAAGTATCAACAATCTCAATGGAACGACCTTTGTCGTCTACATCACCAACGGGTCGTACGCCCTGGTCGACAACGACTTCATGGTGATCGTGACCGGCCGGTGACGGCTCAAGCCACTTTAAGCGACTCAATCTCGGCGATCGAACCGTGGCCAGAGATTGGGCAATGAATCGGTGACGAGCCCGCCCGTCAGACACATATTCTCTCGATCAGCCGCCGGTACACGCCGACGGCAGCCTCGAGCTGGGCGACGTCGATGTATTCGCCGACGGTATGGGCCTGGGCGATGTCACCCGGGCCCAGCACGATCTGCTTCGGCAAAACGCCCTCATAGATGATGGCTTCGGTCCCAAAGGCGACCGTCTCCGGCTTCGCGATGCCGGTGGCCTCGCATGCCATCCGGGCCATCTCGCTGTCGGGCGCGACATAGAAGTACGGGTTGCGCTTGATCTCGACCTCGAGGCCGTGCCGTTTCGCCGCGTCGACCACAAGGGCAACCGCGCCATCGTTGTCGACGTTGGGCATATCGCGCAGGCTGATCAACGCCGTCGCCTTCGGCGCGGTCACGTTCGACTTCGTCCCGTAGTCCGTGACAATCATGTTGAAGCCAAACGAGGGCGGGCTGAATTCGGCGTTCAGGTAGCGCGGGTCGGTCCGGAACACTGGGACCAGGGCCGCCATCTCGGCCAGAAACGGGGCGATCTTGAAGTTGGCCGACACGCCCTTCTCAGTGCTGCTGTGCGCGGCCGCGCCGTGCGCGTGGACATGGATGAGCGCGCCGCCCTTGTGGCTGTAGACCGGGCGCAGGCGGGTCGGTTCGGCGACGACGCCATACTCGGGCCAGCCGCCGGCCAGCAGCTTCGATTCGCGGAGGACCTGGTAGGCGCCGCCGTAGCCAACTTCCTCGTCGGCGCTCAGGACGACGTAGATCGGGCGTCTCGGCGTTTCCGCCGCGACGGCCGCGACGATGGTGGCCGCGGCCGGCCCCTTCATGTCGCAGCTCCCCCGGCCATACAACCGGCCAGCGCGAATCACCGGGTCAAACGGCGCCCAACCCACATCACCCGGAACCGTGTCGGTGTGCGAGAAGAAGCCGATCCCGCCGGTCCCAGAGCCCTTCTTCGCGACCAGGCTGACCTTCTCGACGCCATTGTCGAGATACGACAGCCGCTCGATCTCGAAGCCGTGATGACGCAATAGGTCATGCGCGTGTTGCGAGACCTCGGCGTTGCTCTGGCTGCTGACGGAAGGTATGGCGACCAGTTCCTGGGTGAGCGTTGTGGCGGAGATTGGCATATTGGAATAATAGCGGATAGGTATCGCTGGCGGTAAAAACACCGTCTCCGGAAAACCCCGGGCGCGTGTAAAATCCAATTGCAAGTCGTCCGCGCATTGCGAAGACTGCGCATTAATGGCTTGGATGGTCCGTCTGGCCCGCCATCCCTTCAACACGAAGTTGGCGAGGCCATTCCGTTTCTGACCATCACGACTCGCCCTCTGGCGATGGAGCCAGGAGAATCGATAATTCCGTCTTCGCGTTTCCTTAGGAGAAATCAATGAAAAAAGCAAGCGCACCTCGACAAACTACCCTTATCATCGCCGTGATTCTCGCCCTCCTTGGCGTATTGTCCAGCCTGATCTCGATCCCTGTTCTGTCTCCGCTGGCGTTCTGGCTGGTCGTCGCTGGTTTTGTCGTCCTACTGTTGGGCAACTTGGTGGACGGAATGTAGTCATCCTTGAGCGCGGGCTGATCGCGGCTGGCCGGCTCCACGGTCGCGATCAGCCCGCGCTCAAGGATTTCTGTTGCTTGAGCGCCGTCACGCCTCCGGGCCCCAGCCGCCCAGCCCCCGACCTAAACGCAACAACAGCGCGCCGGCTTTTCGGATTTCTATGCGGTCGCCACACTTTCTTGACACCCGTTCGGGAAGTAGCCCGCGCCAGCCATCGCCAAACCAGATGACCTCCTGTTAAGCATTCGGTCGTCAAGGATTTCTGGCAGTCACTTAACGCGCAACCAGCGGCAAAAACGCGCGGAGTATCGGCACACTGAAAAACTCGATCGCCCCGGGATCGCAGCGCGCCCCGCCCGGGCGGGACACACCCGCCTGATCGGCCAGCAGGATCTCGCCGGCCCGCGTTCGACAGCCGTTTGGATCGCCCGCGTCGATCAACGAGCTGGTGAACCCCAGCGGCAACCGCGGATTGGCCCCGGAATTCAGTGCCCCAAAGCTCGGGGTAATGATGCCGGGGTTTCCGATTTGGTTAAAGAAGGCAAAAGCGGGCAGGCAGAACGCGTCGGAATGACCCAGGAACGAAAACAGCATCACGTCAATCGCGGCCAGATCGGCCCCATGGCAGTCATCCCGCAGGCCGTTTGTCAGGTCGTTCTCGGCGATGATGGAATTCATCACGGTGACGACGGTACTGGTCTCGATCCGGATCCCCGCCCCACCGGCGCCGGCGAGGTTGCGCGCAACCGTGGCATTGCTGAGTTGCAGGCGCCCGCCCGCCAGGACCCGAATGCCGCCGCCCCCGTCGCCGGTGTTGGCGATCACGGAGGTATTCGCCAGTTCGGCCGTGCCCAGGTTGTCCAGCCCGCCCACCGTGCTGGCGAAGTTCGAGAACAGGGCGCTGTCGCGGACCGTCAGCGAGCCGCTGTTCCGAATGCCCCCGCCCGTCCCCGCGGAGTTATTCCGCACAACGGTCGAGATAACTGTCGCGGCGCCGACATTGCTCAGCCCGCCGCCCGCCACAGACGTGCTGTTGCCGGACACCACGGAGCGGCGCAAGACAAGCGCGCCCTGGTTGAAGATCCCGGCCCCCTCAAAGCCGTTGGAGTTTGAGCCTCCCGTAATGTTCAGGTCGGAGATCAGGATCGACCCACCGTCGATCTCGATCACCCGGCTCTGCGAGGCGAGCTGATTGATGAAGGTCTGCCCAACGCCAGCCCCCAGGATGTCGATCGTACCGGTCAGGTTTAGCCCGCCGCCCGTGATCGTGCCGGTCCGGGTCAGTTGATAGGTGCCTGCCAGGAGCTGGAAGATGTGGCGCGGGCCGGCGCCCAGCGCGCATCCGCCCACCGACGTGTTCTGACGGACCGACTCGGCCGCCTCGCGAAGCGAGCACAGCCCGTTGGGCGCCCAGTCGTCGCTGAAGGTATTGATCGGCACCGCGCTTGAGGCGGGCAGGGCGGGTGTGGGTGTCGGTGTCGGGGTGGGCGGCGGCGCTGCGACGCCGGTGAACTCGACCGCGCCCATGTCGCAGCGCCCATCGACGACCCGGGCCGCGCCCTTCTGGTCCGTCGCCGGGGGCGTGTCGGCCGTTCCGGCGCAGCCGAGAGGATCGCCCCGGTTGACCGCCGGGCTATTGGCGAGCAGCGGCAGATAGGGGATGACGCCGGCCACAAAACCCATGGCGTCGAACTGGGCGGTGATGGGCACGCTCGTCGTCCCAACGAAGTTCTCGAACAGCCCGCCCGTCCCGCAGCCGCCTGCGCCCACGAGCGAGTAAATCGCATCCGCGAGGTTGCCCGCGCAATCCGACGCGCCCACCCCAGTCTGGGTGTTTTCGGCCACGATTGTATTCTCGACTGTCACGGCGCCGGGATCGTGGCTATTCAGGTTCAGGCCACCGCCCACGTTCCCCGACGTGTTTCGGGCCACGGTTGAATTGCGAAGATGCAGCGGCGTCGCCGCCGCATGCGCGATCCCGCCGCCCAGGGCGCCCGCGCTGTTTCCCAGCACGGTTGTGTTTTCAAGCGTTGTGTTTCCGTCGGCCTTGATCCCGCCGCCGGAGCTTGTCGACGTGTTCGAGACGATCGCGCTCGCGCGCACAACGAGATAGCCCGAATTGCGGATTCCGCCGCCCCCGGAGGCGTGATTCGAATCAATCAGGCTGGACAGGATGGTCATCGTCATCAGGCCGGCGTTGGCCACCCCGCCCCCGCCCGAGGCCGTGTTGGAAAACACCCGGACCGAGTCCAGCACGACCGTGTCATTGTTCAGCACGCCGCCGCCCTCCGAGCCGTTGCCGCCCGTAATCGCCAGATCGCGCAGGGTGACCGTGCCAAGTCGGCTGGTATCGACTTCAAAGACACGCTCGCCACCGACCGTCTGTTTGACGATCGTCAGGGTCATCCCCGCGCCGGCGACGATGACGTTGCCTTTCAGGTTGAGGCTCCCGCCGGTGATCGTCCCGCTTCGGGTGAGCGTATACGTACCGACCCCAAGCTCGATCACCCGTAGCCCGACGGCTGGATAGACGCAGCCGCCGACGGACGCGGCCTGGCGGACCGACTCGGCCGCTTCGCGCAGCGAGCACAGCCCATTCGCCGCAAAGTCGTCGGTGAAGGTATTCACGACAATTGGGCTGATCGCGGCTTCCGGCGCGCCCGGCGCCTCGACCGTTCCAGGCGATGCCGCAGCCGCCGGCCGGGACATCAGACTCGACAAGGCCAGAACAAGGACAAGGCGCGTTCGGTTGTTGTGGTTCATACACTCATTTTGAATGCAGAATTCAGAATGCAGAATTCAGAAAGGTATTCTGCATTCTGAATTCCTACTGCCGCACTATCGGGATAAACACCTTCTTCAACGGCTCGACGGTGTTGGTCTGCTTCCAGGACCACACGTAACTGGCCGGCATATAGCCGCCTCCCGGCGTGTTGATCCCGTCCTCGCCACCCATCAGCGTGGCGACATAAACACCGGCCAGCATCGGCGTATTCGGGATGAAGCGCATCCCAACCACATCGCCATCGTTGAAGCCATACAACAGGCTGGCCGTCCCGGACACCACCGTATTGCTGTCATCGCGCACCTCAAAGAACTCGGCCAGACCTGAGTTTTTGAGCGGCACGCTGAAGCTGGCCTGGATGGTCGTCA
>JBKJQK010000489.1:0-12368 GCA_046594095.1 Anaerolineae bacterium
GGCGACCAGCCGAGACATCGCCGGAAAAGAGATACGCGGTAATATCGCGTTCGTAGATGCGCTGTATCTGCTGCGCCAGTGGGATCGAATCGCACAAGTCATCGTATACGCCGGCGATGCGCAAGATCACCGCGGGAATGTTTCCGTGTTCGGCGTGAATTACCTTCTCGGTTTCGACCTTTGACTTGGGGTAAGGCCACTTGGGATCGAGCGGAGACTCTTCGTTGATACGCTGCCCAGGCGCAGAGGGAGCGTGCACCAGGTCGGTGCTGGAAAAAATGAATTGTTCAACCTCGAAATCCTGTAGCATCCGCAGCAGGCGTTCGGTGCCTCGCACGGTGATCTGCTTATAGAGAGGACTTGGCTCGCCAGAGAAATCGTAATAGGCGGCAAGGTGAATGACTGAAGCAATGCGGCTGCCGTGGAGTTCGCGGATGGCCTCCAGCCCGCGGCGGACACTTTCTTCGATTGTCAAATCCACATACAAACACTCGGCGCTGGGCGGGGGATGCGACGGGGCACGGCGATCAAAGCCGACTACGTTAAATGACTCCGCCAAACGCTTCGCGAGCGGGTAGCCAATTCTGCCGCTGCTCCCGGTGACCAAAATCGTGGCCTTCTGTTCGTCCATACCTTAGCTCCTCCCAAAACAAGTGTTATTACATGAAAGACAGTTTGGCGCCTTGTACGCCAAGTTGAGAGTCGATATTGGTTTTCTCGACGTTGCGCTGATGAATACGGGACAGACACCCGCTAGTCCTTCCGCGGCACTTCCTTGCCCAGCTTGTTACGAAGACGAGCGTCCCATTCGGTCATCGGGATCGTCACGATGAGCATTCCGTTTGCAAAATGCGCTTCGGCACTGTGGACTGCCATGTCCGCATTCGGGAGGGGAATGACGCGGCTAATGGCCCCATGCGGTAGTTCCCGCACGAGATACTCCCGCCCTTCCGCCTCAGAACTCTCCTCGCCTAAATGGCGTTCAGCCTCGATCAAAAGTTGATCGGACGTTAGAGTCACGCGAATGTTTTCCGGTAGACAGCGCGGGAGTCCAGCGTCAATGACCACGTAACGCGCAGTTTGGTAGACATTGACAGCAAGACCGGCCATAGGCTGGTTTGCAGGCTCAGCCAGAGTATTGGCCCACAGAATAGAAACCGTGTGGTTTAGGTTACTTGGTATCATTTCATATCCTCATTTCATTTTCAATCCAAGAATCGACTCGTTACGGTATATCGTCTTAGGCCACCGCTACCTGTCAGCGCGAAGCTGATTCGCATGTAAGCCAATGCAAAATCGGGTGTCAGCCTTTGTCCTACACCAGCGCAAAAGTCAAATTTTATTGTGAACCTAAATCGCCTCATTTATTAAACGCATCCATTTGTGCCAGAATGGGTGAGACAAAATCCGGGCCGGGATCGCCTCGGGCAGCTCGTCGACGGCCAGTTTCTTCGGCGAGGTGGGGAAAGGACGTTTGCCTGAGTCATGGCCGCTGGTTTGAATCTCTGGCACCCGCCTGACCTCAGGCGCGCGCCGGGGTTTCCTGCGGCGGGTAGTCAATTTCGGCCAATTTCCTCCGGATCTCGTCCCAGCTCGCGGGCGCCGCCCAGGTCAGGGTGACGCGGCGGTCCGGCACGTCCACCTCGACGGCCTGGACGCCGGCGAGGGCCAGTGCCGCGCGGCGAATGCTGCGCGCGCAGTGATCGCACGAGATGTTCGGCACCACGACGGTCATGCTCATGGCCCCGCCGCTGGCTGTGGTTTCCAGGGGGCGGGGTTCCGGCAGGGATTCCGCGGGCGCGCCGCCGCCGAGGTAACTCGCCGGGCTCTTGTCAAACGAACGCTTGCAGCCGGCGCAGCAAAAATAGTAGGCCTTGCCGCCGTACTCAGAGCGCCACTCCGCGGTGGCCTGATCGACGGTCATCATGCACACGGGGTCGATCCCGTCGAAATTCGCGGGCTCGGCGTTCTCGGCCGCCGCCAGGCCGGCCGATTCTCCGGGCGCGTTCTCAATCGGCGCATACCGCTCGTAGACATGCTCGGCGAGCTCGCCCGCTGGCGGGATGAACGCTCCGCGGGCCAGAATCGCCTCGGCGTAATCGAAAATCATCGGGATGAGGCGATCCTCGTTCAGATCCTTGAACCAGATCGCCCGCCCGTGGATCATCAGCATCGCGTTGTTGCCGACCGGGCACGGCCCAAGGCAACCGACAAAGCTGAGATGCAGGCTGTTGCGCAGCTTGCGGGCGTCCCATTCGTCCGCGTAGAGTTCCTTGTTGACGACAATGCGGCCCTTCTCAGTGTGGCCGCAGCAGCAGCCGCCGTTGGGCTCGGCGCATACAAACAGGTTGCCGGTGACCTGGCGGATGCTGAAGTTCTCTCCGCGGGCATTGACTCTAAGGATTGACATGGGATGAAGATTTCGCGCCGCCCGCGCGTTTAAGCGGGCCGGGGTTCGTCGGCCTTCCTTGTGGCCGGCAAAGTGATGATGATGCGGGTGCCCTTGCCTGGCGACGCCAAAATCTGAACATGGGCGCCGATCATCATCGCCCGCTCACGGATGCTGACCAGCCCAAACCCGCCGGCCGACGTGTCCGCGCCGCCGCCACTCGAGGCCGGAGCGAACCCCTGTCCGTTGTCCCGAATCTCGAGGGCGATCGCGCCTTCGGGCAGCGTCTCCAACCGGACTTCGATCCGGGTCGCGCGCCCGTGCCGGAGGGCGTTGTTCATCGATTCCTGGGCGATCCGGAACAGCGCCAGCTCCGTGTCGGGCGCTAGCCGCGGCACGTCGCCATCGCATTCAAAGGTCACTCGAATCGCGGCCGAACCCTCGGTCGGCGCGGCCTCAGTCGTTTCGTCGGCCAGCCGCTCAAGCGCCGCGACCAAACCGGCGTCCTCGAGATAGAGCGGACGGAGCGCCCGGCTGAAGCGCCGCAAATTCTCGACCATCTGCAGGGCCATCTGGCGCAAGTTTTCGATTTTGGCAGCGAGCAGCGGGTTGTCGCGTTCGCTCGCGATCCGCAGTGTCTGCGCGCGCTGACTCAGGAAGATCAGATTCTGGAGCGTGTCGTCATGCAGCTCGCGCGCGAGCCGGGCGCGCTCGGCTTCCTGGGCGGCGGTGACCGCGCTGGCGTAGCCGCGCAATTGCTCTTGATCGGCCTGGATGCGGTGGGCCATCGCTGACAGCGCGGCCTGGAGTCGATTGACTTCCTCGATGCCGCCGACGCGCTCCGCCACCGCGTCGAAATCGCCCGCGCCCAACCGGACGGCCTGATCCCCCAGTTTTTGCAGCGGCTGCACGATCCGCCGCACCCCGAATACGACTGCCAAAGCCGCCAGCACCAAAACGGGAAAAGTGGTCAGTGGCACCGCGAGCGAGTACCGCATCAGCGGGTCAACCGCGTGTTCCCACGGCTCTTCGACAATGAGCCCGAATTCTCCCGGCCGCCCGTTGATCAGAACCGGCGCAAACGCGATGACGTGCTCTGGCCCGCCGGGTTCCTCAGCGCTATAGGTGATTCCGTGTTCTCCGCGCAGGGCCTCTGCCACGCCGGCGTGGCCGGACATATCTCCCGGCATCCGGGCATTGCCGACGGAAAGTACGGCCTGGCCCCCGGCATCGAAAACAACAAACGAGACATCGCCATCGGGGGCGAACACACCCACCATAGCCGCTTCCAGCCGCAGCCGAAGCAGGGCGAGGTCCGCCGTCGGCGGCGGACCCTGTTCAGCCAGATTGCCCACCAGGCGCGCCGCGACCTGGGCGGTGCGCGCATCCCGCTCGGCGACCAGTTCGCGCATGGCATGGTTGTGCAGATAGATGCTGCCGAACGAGATCACCCCGATGATGGCCGTGAGCGGCAGGACGGTGACAAACAGCAACTGGGCCGTCAGCCCGCGCAGGGATTGCCTTTGGAATCCGGCCATGCTCAACCGGAGAGAATCAGGCCCAGCCGCAGGCCGATCATGACGGCGTCTGTGCGACTCTGGGCCTGCAACTTCGCGAAGATATTCGCAATGTGCCCCTGAACGGTCCGGTCGCTGATCCCCAGGCGTGCCCCGATGGCCTTGTTGGTCAGGCCTTTGGCGACCAAGGCGAGCACTTCGACTTCGCGCTGGCTCAACGGCTCGGTGGGGGCCTGCCCGTCTGGATGGCCACTCTGCGCGGCGCGCTGAACCAGCCGCGCGATCAGGGCCTTGTCGAGCGCGGATTGGCCGGCATGCACGTCCCGAACCGCGTCGATCAAATCGCTCGCTTCGGTCGTCTTCAACAGGTAGCCGTTCGCGCCCGCCTGCAACGCCTGCATGACAAATGGTTCGTCATCGTAGGCCGACAGGATCAGAATGGCGACCGGATTGCCCTCAGCCCGCAAAGCGCGGGTCACTTCGATGCCGGTTTTCAACGGCATCTGGATGTCCAGCACCAGCACATCCGGGCGCAGCTCGCGCGCCAGGTGGAGTGTCTCCTCGCCATCGCCCGCCTCGCCCACAATCCGCAGATCGGGATCAAGCTCCAGGAATTCGCGTATGCCCGACCGCATCAGACGGTGGTCGTCGGCGAGGAGGACCGAGAGGGTGTCAGCCATTCCGTGGGGCGGGCGATTTCAAGTCGCGCCTGGCGAAGCCAAATGCTTCGTCCAGTCGCGGAACAACGGCAAGACCGGCGCCCAAGCCCGCGAGCACCCCGGAAAACAGCCGCATCATCCAGTTAAATGAACCCAAACCGTCGCCAGAATACACCCATTCGGACCATCTGTTTCCGGACAGCGCGCGAAGCCAGTTGTTGCTGTCCCGAAAGCCCAGGCCGATCCCGCTCAGATCGGAGACAAGATGCGTGCCGCCATCGATGGCCAACGGCAGAAGCAATACCGCAAGCCAGACGAAGGGCACCGGCCGGATGCGGCGCCCGGAAATCGCATAGGCCACCCCCGCCAGCCACAGGCTGGTGTAGAGCGAGACCATCCGGTCGGACCAGGCCACCTTGTAGCCCATTGAGGCGTTGCCGACGAAGTCGCGCAGGCTGAGCGGGTCGCTTGATCCGGTCACCGCGGCGATCTGGGTGATCGAGTACATAAGTTGATCGCCAAGCAGAAAGTACGAGCGCTCGGCCAACTGGTGGCATTGCAGGCCATAGAAGAAATAGCCCGCCCTGGCGAGGCCGGTCGCCCCAATGGCCATCAGAACCGGCACGAGCCACGGGGTGAGCGTCCACGCGCCGCCGACGACGTTGAAGGCGGCCAGCCAGTGGCGGGCGAGCCCGCGGGTGGAAGCCGATCCAGGCGCAGGGAGAATGGAGGGCGCGGTTCTAATCATTTCGCTTACGGCCTCACGTCGCAACGGGTTTTGCGCGGAATCGGTTGAGCGCCAGCGCATTGAGGGTGACGATGACGGTGCTTGCGCTCATCAGCAGAGCCGCCCACTCCGGCCGCAGTTGGATGCCCAGAGCCGGATACAACACGCCGGCCGCGATCGGGATCGCCAGCACGTTGTAGATGGCCGCCCAGAACAGGTTCTGTTTGATCTTGCTTTGGACCGCGCGGGCCAGGGTGATTCCCCAGGCCACGTCGGACGGATCGTTCTTGACCAGCACCACGCCGGCCGTCTCAACGGCCACATCCGTGCCCGCCCCGATCGCAATCCCGACCTGGGCCTGGGCCAGCGCCGGCGCGTCGTTGACCCCGTCGCCGACCATCGCCACATGTCGACCTTCGTTTTGCAGGCGCTGGATTTGGGCGGCTTTGTCTTCGGGAAGAACCTCGGCCATTACGGTATCCATGCCGAGTTGCCGAGCCACGGCCTCAGCCGTGCCGCGCTGATCGCCGGTCAGCATGGCGCTGCTCACCCCAATCGCATGCAGGTCGCGGATTGCGCGCCGGGCCGATTCGCGGATCTTGTCCGCCACTGCGACCAGCCCGATCGCGGTCCCGTTCACGGCCACGAACATGGCGGTCTTGCCTTCGGCGGCAAGCCGGGCCGCATCGGCATCGAGCGCGCTCGCGTCCACATGTTCGCGCGCCATCAGCCGGGCGTTGCCGATGAGTACCTTCGCGCCGCCCACAGTCGCGACGACGCCGTGCCCGGAGACCGAATCAAATGCCTCGGGCGATTGCGGGGCAAGCCCGCGCGCCAGGGCTTCGCGCACGATGGCTTCGGCGAGAGGATGCTGAGATGGCTGATCGGCCGAAGCGGCGTACTTCAGCAAGTCATCGGCGCTGCCGCCTTTGACGGGCACGATGTCGGTCACGCTCGGTTTGCCCTCGGTGAGAGTGCCGGTCTTGTCGAACACCACCATGTTCACGCCCGCGGTGCGTTCCATCTCCGTCGCGTTCTTGAACAGGACGCCGTTGCGGGCGCCTTTGCCCACCCCGACGGTGATGGCCACCGGGGTGGCCAACGCCAGCGCGTCCGGGCAGGCGATCACGAGCGCGCTGACCCCAAAGGTCAGAGCAAAAACCGCCCCCCGTCCGCCAAACGCCAGCCACGCCACAAACGTGATGACGCCCGCGGCGATGGCGGCATAAACAAGATACTTGCCGACCGTGTCGGCCAGCCGCTGCGACGGGGCCTTGGAGGATTGGGCGGATTTCACCATCTGCGCGATGCGCGAAAGGGCGGTGTCTGCGCCGACGGCGGTCGCCTTAAAGTGAAACGCGCCAGTTTGATTGGTTGTGCCGCCGATGACCTTGTCGCCCTCGGTTTTTGAGACCGGGATGGGTTCGCCCGAAATCATGCTTTCGTCGACATAGCTTGAGCCGGACACAACGACGCCGTCCACCGGCACCCGGTCGCCGGGTTTGACCGCCATCTCGTCGTCGACCTTCACCTGGTCCAATGGGAGTTCCACTTCCGCGCCGGCGCGGATGACCCTGGCGGTTGCGGGCGCGAGTTTGAGCAGCGCCTCGACCGCCTGGCCGGTCGCGAAGCGCGAGCGCATTTCCATCCAGTGCCCGACCAGCGAAAACGTGGTGAGCATGGCGGCGGCCTCGAAGAAGACGTCGCCCCCGAAGAACAGGGTCGCCCCGACGGAAAACAGATACGCCACCAGGATGCCCAGGGCGATCAGGGTCATCATGTTCACTTCGCCGCGCCGGAGGGCGCGCCAGGCGCCGAGGATGAACGGCCAGCCGCCCCACCAGACCACAAAGCTGGTCAAGATGAGGCCAAACCACTCCATCGAAAGCCCGAAGGGTGGCATGGGCGTGAAGCCGAGCGAACGCCCGATGGGCGAAAACAAGACGACCGGGATCGTCACGACGAGCGACACGACAAAACGCCGCAGCATGTCGTTTGGCGTGCCGTGACCGGCATGTTCGTCGTGGCCGGCGTGGGGGTCTGGGGCGCCGGTGCTCGCCGGGGCGCCGTGGCCGGCGTGAGCGCCGACGTCCGGCACAGGTGGGCCGGACCTCGGCGCTTGCCCGTTGTGCGCCGCGTGTTGGGTGTGGTCTGGCATTTGGGTCATTTCAAGCGCGAACGTCGAAGTTGCGCATCAATCCTTGGGATTCATGCTCCAGATTGTGGCAGTGAACGACGAATCGTCCAGGCATCGCGAAGCGCGCGATCACCTTCACCCGTTCGCCCGGCATCACGAGAACGGTGTCCTTCCAGCCCGCGTCGAAAAGGCCCTCGCGCACCGCGTCTTGAAGCGGCTTTAGATCGGGCAGGACATCGCGACTGAGTACGTTGAACTGAACTCCGTGGATGTGCATCGGGTGCGGCATCCCATTCTGGTCCATCACTGCGCCCGGATTCTTTTCGTTGACGAATTCCCAAACTTCGGTCGTGTTCAGCTTGACGATCTCGTCATCGGCGACGTTATCCATGTCGAACACGCGTCCGTTCATAAGCCATTGCATGCCGTTCAACGTGATCTTGAACTGGCGCGGAGATGCGGCGTTGACGGCCGTGTCGGCGCGCAAGACGTTCAGGCTCGTTAGCTTGGCCGGCAACTTGCGCGTTTCCGGGGCTTGCTTATCGACCCGCACTTTCATGATCCGCATGGGCGCCCCGAGCTCGGGGGCTGCGCTGGACGCCATTCCGCCCATCGATTCGCCGCTGTCGAATTTGAGGCTTTCAAGCGTGATTTCATCCCCCGGCTTGCGGCCGCTGAAGTCGGCCCACAGCTCGACCCGTTCGCCCGGGGAAAGCATGAGGAATTTGCGTGATACGGGCGCGTCCAGCAGCCCGCCGTCCGTGCCAATCACGACCATGGGTGAGCCGTCGCTCCAGGCCAGTTTGTAAATGCGCGCGTTTGAGCCATTCAGCAGGCGCAGCCGATAGACGCGCGTCGCGACCGGAAGCGTGAAGTCGGGCTTGCCGTTTACCAGGATGCGCTGACCCAGGAAGCCCATCACGCCGTCCATCATCCCGCCCATCATCCCGCCGGAGTTGCTGCCGCCCATCCCGCCGGAGTTGGTGCCGCCCGGCGTTCCGCCGCCCATCATCCCGCCGGAGTTGCCCATCCCGCCGGAGTTGCCCATCCCGCCGGAGTTGCCTCCTCCCATCATCCCGCCCATGTTACCGTGATTCATGCCGGGCATGCTGCCCATCCCGCCGCCTGAGTTCCCGCCGCCCATCATGCCGGCCATATTCATGGCGGTGTAGACAAACTGGTTGTTGCCGTCAAAGGTGCGGTCTTGAATGACGATGGGAAGGTCGAACTCCCCGGCCGGCAGATCCAGGGCCGCCTGCTCATCGTCGGAGACGAGAAAGAGTCCGGCCAGCCCGTTGTTGACCTGGAGTGGGGTCACATCGTGCGGGTGCGGATGGAACCAGTACGTCCCCGCCCGATTGGCGACCTCGAACTCGTAGACAAACGTCTGGCCGGGATTGATCTGATTTTTGGGGTGTCCGTCCATTTTCGCCGGCACCACGAGGCCGTGCCAGTGCACGGTCGTGGGCTGAACGCCGGGCAGCGCGTTGGCAAATGTCACTCGCACCTTCTGGCCCTTCTTGAGCCGGATGATCGGGCCGAGGTAGTTGTCGGGGAGCGCGACCACTGAATTTGGATCTCCCTTGATGACGCTGGCCTGGTATGACCAGATGTTCGTGGCGGGGCCGGGCAGGATTTGTGCCTTGCCAGGCGCGGCCCTGAGAGCAATCTCCACATCCGGCGCGAAGTCGGCACTGGGGCCCGATGCGGCCGCGACGGGTGCGGTGGACAGGTTTGGCGCCGCGCATGCGCTTAGGATCCCTCCGCCCACGGCCAGTGTGCCGCCGGCTGCGGCCAGTTTGAGAAAGCGTCGCCGATCAATCGTCAGTTTCATTGTCTTTGTCTCCCCTTTCCGGTTCTGTTAGTGCGTGGCCAGATCGCGGCGCATCGCATCGTATTGGTCCTTGGTCAATTCGCCGCGCGCATAGCGCGTCTCCAGCACGTCCATCGCCCGGGGCGCCTGCCCGTCGGTTTTCCGGGTTATCACGAGGCTGAGCACCCAGGCCGCCCCGCCCACCACGCACACCCAGAAGACGACCATAAGCACCCACATCCAAACGTTCATGGCCCCGAAGTTGTAACCCATCATCTTGTCTGCTCCCGCGCGACGCCCGGTCTCGGTCTTGAGACCGAGCGGATATCGCGCATTTGCGACTGAGTGTGACGAAACAGCGACCTGCCGGTAAGCGCCCTTATGCCGTGGCGCAATAGGCAATTTGGCCTATCAATCAGATCGCCAAGGTTCGGGCCGCAGCGATGAGCAAGACGACGGCGAGCGCCCGGCGCGACCAGACCGAGTCCAGGCGCCTCGAACCGTACTCGGCTCCAATCCAGCCCCCGGCGATCGCGCAGATCGCCCACACCGGCATGCCCTCCGGCAGCGCGCTTAGCGCCAGGGGCTGGGCCAAAAGGGCGGCGACCGAGTTGAGCAGGATAAAGGCCGCGCTGATGCCGGCCGCCTCGCGAGGTTCCGCCCAGCCGGTGAACAGCAGTAGCGGGGTGAGGAGAATGCCCCCGCCGATCCCGGTCAAACCGGAGACCAGCCCAATCGCGCCCCCGGCCAACAGGGCCGCCCCGATGGGCGCGGCACGCGACCCGAGCGGCGGCGTTGAGGCGCTCAGCAACAGCCGGATCGCCGCAATGACGAGGATGACGCCGATGACTGGCTTGTAGATCTCCGGCGCGAGACTCAGGCTTCCCCCTACGAATGACATTGGCGCCGACGCGGCCGCAAACGGCCATAGCGCGCGCCAGGAGAAGGCTCCGGACCGATGAAATTTGATCGTCGCGATGGCCGCCACCCCCACGTTCAGCAGGAGCGCGGCCGGGCGCATCGCCGCCGCTGAGACGCCCATGAGCAGCATCGCCGCAAGGTAACCCGAGGCGCCCGCTTGTCCAACGGAAGAAAATAGGACTGCGGTGGCGAAGATCAGCAGCGCCAGGAACGCCGCCTCGACGGGGATCACCCCGCGATTGTAGGCCGGGCGCTGCCGCCCTCCGGCGAGCCGCTCACGTCATCGTTATCCGGTTTTCGCGAATACTGATCAGCCCTCCTCAGTCTCCTCCTTCGAATATTGGAGTTATGTATCGTTCTGGGCTGGTATATCGATCGGCCTATCTAGAAAAAATATATGATATACTCCAATCCTTATAAAGCAAACACGTGCAGGAATGTTCCCTTCAACCGACTATATCAATGTAAGCCACCTGGTTTTACGCGAATGGCGAACTTGCGCGACCGCTCGGATGTCCTCTGACGGGGAAATCGGGGCGGTTTATCGTGGATTCGTCAAAGAATGTCGCGGTTCGGAGGGCTTATGGCAGTCAAGGCAGCAATCTTAGTGAGAGAAGTGCCATTTGGATGGGTGGTTGGGATTGGCCTGGCCAACTCACTGGGTTTCGCCCCTCGGTTTGCGTCTGCCCAAACCCCGGATCCGGGCGGAGAGGACGCAGTCGTCGGACCTGGGAGCGTAGTGCTCTCAAAGAGCAGCAGCCTCGCGTCCGACGCCGTGACGTGGACGTGCAGCAACCAATCCATCAGCAAACTGGCCCTGTTTAATTCGGATACGAGTGCCGCAATTCCCGGCGATGACCCCATCCCCAACGGCGCGACAATTCTTGCGTCGTCCCTGGCCGCGAGCGGCAATCTGCGCTACTGGCTCCAGGCGATCGAGACGACCGGCGCCACGACGGAGTATGGCCCGGCGTCAACCGGCGCTTATCCAGCAAGCGCCGTGTTTCTTCCCTTTATCGCGCGTTAACGACCATTTCCCCTCAATTGGTCGTTGATCGGTACGATCGGGTGGGCGCTTGCGTCCGCCCGATTGTGTTTTTCGGACTCTAGTGGACGATCACGCGGTCCGGTGGAGAAGATAAATGCGCGGGCGCAGGCCGTTCAAACCGATCCGGCGCTCTTCGACGAGATCCCACGCCCGACTGTCACGCAGTGTCGTCGCCATCAGGCGCGCTTCATGGGTGATGAGGCACATCCGCGCGCCCGTTGCCGCGATCCGGCCGGCTTCCGCCAGGGCAGCCGGATACAGCAGCACATTTTCGGCGTGTGTGCCGACAAGCTGGCCAAATGGCAAGTCCGCGCACAACGTTGTCGCGCATGAAGATGGAAGCGGCAGCCGGCGCGCGTCCGCTTGCACGAGCTCAACCTTGCGCCCTCCTCCCAACCGCGCTTCGTTCAAGTGAGTTCGCGCCAACGCAAGCGTTGCGCCGTCAGCGTCGATGCCGATGGCCCGGGCCGCCAGACCCTGCGCCAAACGCTCGATCAGAAGTGTGCCCGAGCCGCAGAAGAGGTTCACGAACACATCGTCCGCTCTCGGCCGCATCATCTTGGCCATCGCGCTGGCTACTGCCGCATTGAGGGCGCCGGGGAAGTTCCTGACACGCCAGGCGCGGGTCGCGAGCGGGCGCGGCGAAAGCCGGATGAGCGCCTCCCATCCCGTGACGACCGGCCTCAATCGGATCAGCAGATCGCCTTCGGCCCCTTCGGGTGACAGGTTGAACCGGATCGCGAGCGTGTCGCGTATTCGCGTCATCACCGCGCTTTCGGCGCCGGCCGCTGCGAGCCGGAGGGAACGAAATGCTCCGCTGGGCCACAATGCCAGCGCGTCTTCGACTGCTCGCGCAAGCGCGCGGAAGTGGGCGTCACCCAGAAGCGCTTTTGGACGCGGCACCGCGAACTGAACGCTTGCGTAAATGGCCTGAACGGCGCGCAGAGCGAATGCCCGGCGCGGGTCGCCCGCGAGCGTGTAGCGAACTTCTCCCGGGGCGGTGATGCGCGCATCGACGCCCATCACCCGCGCAATTTCATCCCGGGCGATGTCCTCGAGGCCATCGGCGACTTCGGCCACAAAGGCCGCCCCGGCGCTGGGAGGGGCTTTGGGCCGGGTCGTGCTTCCAGCCGGCTTCATCGCCAACGCTTGAACAC
>JBKJQK010000137.1:0-15550 GCA_046594095.1 Anaerolineae bacterium
CCGCTTCCAGGCCGTGGTCGGCGCGAATCCCCGCACGCGCGACAGCTCAAGCCGCGATTGGGGATCCCCAATTCCAAACGTCTCGGCCCAGGCCGCAAGTTTGTCGGGGCCCATGCCCGCGATGCCTTCCTTTTTGTAGCCGCCCACGGCCTTTCGAAAAAAAGTATTGCACGAGTTCCGGAGCGCGTCCGCCAGGCGCTGGGGACCATGCAGGCCACCGGTCAAGCCAATCCAGCAATAGAAATCCTTTGCAGCCCGCGGATTGTCAGGATCAACTTCGCTCTCGACCCTGAAGACTCCGGGATCATAGATGACGGTATTCAGGTCGATGAAGCCTTCTTCGAGAAGCGCCGCGGCGGTGACGATCTTGAACGTGGAGCCGGGGGGCACCGTGTCATCCGTGGCCTTGTTTAGCAACGGACGATGCAGATCGTTGTAGAGGGTGTCGAGCTCCTTTTGGGTGATGTTGCCCCGGGTGAAGAGGTTGTTATCTACCCCGGGCACGCCGAGCATGCCGAGAACTTCCCCGGTATTGGGATTGAGCGCGACTACCGCGGCGCGAGGCGACTTGACCTTGGCCATCCCGGTCAGCAGGGCGTCCGAAATGATCTTCTGCAAGCGAAGGTCGATGGTAAGCCTGACGCCGTTCCCTTCGACTGGGGGTGTGGTTCCGTAACGTTGAATCACCTCGCCCGACGCATCTTCAAGGACGGACTCAGCGCCCTTGATGCCCCGCATGTCCGTTTCGGCAACGTACTCGACGCCGGCAAGACCGACCCGGTCAGTGCCGGGGTCATATCCATCCGCTTTGTAATCGTCTTCGGTGCCCGCCGGAACCTTACCGGTATAGCCCAGCATGTTGCCCAGAAGCTCACGATACGGATATGCGCGCGTACCAACGCTCTGGGCATAGACTCCGGGCATGGTCAGGGCCAGCTCCTGGATAAACAGGGCAGTGTCCCGGGGAATGTTCTCGGCCACCACCACGGGTCGGTACGGGGCGACGCCCGATTGCTGGGCGACCCTGGTGAAAATGTCGCCCGCGGTAATGCCGGGCTGGGCGATGATCTCGGCAAGCCGGTTATAGATCGCGACCCGGTCCATCCGGCGCTGGATCGTATTGTCCGGATCGGGGAGTTCCGCGGGCACAATCGCGATCTGGTAGAGCGGCGCGTTACGGACAATGGCCTCGCCATTTCGATCGTAGATCAAGCCGCGGAGCGCCGGGAGATCGCGCGTCCTGATGCTCGCCCGATTCACTTTCTGAGCCGATTCGGCCTGAAACCGGGTCTGGAGATCGAGGAGCCGCACGCCCAGCGAACTGATCGCCAGAACGAAGGCCGTGCCAAGCGCAAACAGGCGGAGCAGCCCGCCCCGGTTATCGGGCGGCGGCGTCTGCGAACTGCGTCGCTGGATGTCGAATCCTTCAATCCTCATGCGCTTAGGTTCCCCATCTTAAGCCGTCCGCGCCCCGCCGCGATTGATGAGCGGGCGCAAGGCGCGAAAGCCAAAGAAGACCGGGATGGACAGGAGTGGATTGAAGAGAAGCACCGGCAGCAGCACGCCAGTCGTAAGATAGGCCAGATCGATGTCGACTCCCCGGAAAGACTGCACGCCAATGACGAAGAAGTGGTAGACGAGAGTGACGACCGCCACCCAGTTGGTGGCCCGAAACAGGGGTGACGGCACGGGCGCGCGGTCAACGGCAGCCGCGACAGCGGTGCCCAACATCATGCCGAATGTGTTGATTCCAAGGGGCAGTCCTGATACGGCCTCGAGGGCAAGACCACCCGCAAACGCGGCCACGGCGCCGTCTGCGTCGCCTGTTTGGGCCCAGACCGACGCCACAATCAAGGTCAGGCCTGGCCGCCAGGAACCTGGAACAAGGGAAGGCAAAAACGCCGACTCGATGGCGCTGGCGAGAAAGACGAGGATGATGGGAATGAGATACCGTCGCATGCGAAGAACGGGCCTCAGCGTCTGGGAAGTGTGGCGGAGATCACCAGGACCGACTCGATTCGATTGAAGTCGACCGCCGGTCGAATGATGGCCTCGCGAAATAGTTGGGCGTCCGTGCTGGTCACGCGATCCACCCGCCCAACCGGGAGAAGCCGCGGCATGAGCCCGCCCAGGCCGCTCGTCACGACGATGTCGTCAACCGCGATCTCGTCGCTTTGCAATATGTTGCCGAGCTTCAGGCTTCCATCCGAGCGGCCGGCTGCGGTGCCGGTGGCCCGGCTCCCGACGAGCACGACGTTCACCGATGAGGTTGGGTCGATCAACAGCAGGACCTGGGAAGTGGTCTCATTTACGATGGCGACCCGTCCCACCAACCCGAAGCTGCCACCTACGACGGGCATTCCCTCGCGCATGCCGTTGACGCGACCGGCGTCGATGATGAGATAGCGCGAGTACGGGCTTGCTTCGGCCCCGATGACGTTCGCGCACACTCCGACCGCGGGTGCGCCAGGATTGGCCGCGCTGGCGTCTTTGCAAGCCCGAATGCCGAGACCGATCACATCCGCCCCGATCACCCCAAAGGAAGGATTGTCAACCGCAAAATTCAACAGCGAGCGGTACTGGGCTGCGGCGGCTTTGAATTCCCGCAACTGAAGGTTCTCGATTTCGAGGTCACGCAGCGTGGCTTCGAGTTCGGCGTTACGGGCTCGCAGAACCTGCGCGTCAACCGTTCCCTGGAGGGCGTTTCCGAGGGGCGCGCCAATCGCGCGCAAAAGCCGCTGAATAGGCGCCAGGGCGATGGTGATAGGATTGTCGGGCGCCAGCGTGTTGTTGCTCAAACCAAGAATCAGCATGATCCCCGCAACGACCAGCAGGATCGGGATCAGGACGGATCGGTTGCCGCTTCTGTTCACGTCAGGGCCACGTCAGGGCCGCGCGCCCTAATAGGGGCGGCGCGCCACCGCCGTGGTTGCATTTGGCCCGCGGGATGTACTATTCCGCTCGAGGCCGACCAGGACCGTCCGGAGCTGCTCATATTGCTCGAGCACCGCCTCAGCGCCGCGAGCCACGCAGGTGAGGGTGTCCTCGGCCAGCCACGTGTGGATATTGGTCTCGTCCGCCACGCGCTCCACCAGCCCCTGAAGCAGCGCGCCGCCGCCCGCGAGCGCGACGCCGGTCTCCATCAGGTCAGCAACAAGCTCAGGCGGCGTTTCGTCCAGAGTGGAGCGGATCGTCTCAATAATAGTGTTCACCGACACCGACAACGCCTCTCGGATTTCGATGGAGGAAACCTCCACCGCCTCGGGCAGACCCGTCACGAGATTGCGCCCGCGCAGGGTCATTGTCTTTTCCTCTG
The DNA here is from genome assembly GCA_046594095.1 of Anaerolineae bacterium. GTDB lineage: Bacteria > Chloroflexota > Anaerolineae > J036 > Brachytrichaceae > Brachythrix. The sequence goes on from JBKJQK010000137.1 coordinate 3,317, forward strand.
GCAGCGGAAAGGCCGACCCGATCGCGATTTTGACCTTTTCCGCCATGCGCTCGCCAATCAGGAGGTTGTACTTCTGGCGGGCGTAGTTGATGATGTCTTCATCCATCTCGTCGCCGGCAACCCGGATCGAGCGGCTGACGACAATGCCACCCAGCGCAAAAACGGCGACCTCGGTGGTGCCGCCGCCAATATCCACAATGATGCTGCCGTGGGCCTCTGTAACCGGGAGGCCGGCTCCGATTGCGGCGGCCATTGGCTCCTCAATCAGAAGCACCTCCCGAGCGCCCGCCGAGAGGGCTGCGTCATGGACGGCGCGCTTTTCGACTTCGGTCACGCCGGACGGAATGCCGATAACGACCCGCGGGCGTGGAATATTGAAGAGTGACCGGCTATGGGCCTTGCGGATGAAGTAGTCGAGCATGGCCTCGGTCACTTCGAAATCCGAAATCACACCATCGCGGAGCGGCCGAATCGCAACAATTCTGGCCGGGGTCCGCCCGACCATCTCCTTGGCCTCGACGCCGACGGCCTTGACTTCGCGCGTCCGCCGGTCAATGGCGACCCAGGAAGGCTCGTTGATGACAATGCCACGGCCGCGGACAGCCACCAGTGTGTTGGCGGTTCCTAGGTCAATTCCCAGATCGAGGGAAAAGACCCCCAGGATGCGATCGATAAGACTTGGCATAACTAGCGGTCAGATAACTCCACGATTATAGGGTCAAGTCGAGCGGATGCGTCATAATTGACCAATGCCGTCCTCAATCACCATCCTTGGCGCGCCGATCAGCCTCGGTGCCGGGAAACGCGGGGTGGACCTTGGCCCCAGCGCGCTTCGATATGCGGACGTTGGCGTCTTGCTGGCCGGGCTTGGGCACCCGGTTCATGACCTCGGGAACATTCTGCTGCCGGCCTTGCCCGAATTGGGGCTGGATCCGCGGCTTCGCTATTTGCCCACGATTTCGGCTTATTGCGCCACGCTGGCGGGCGCGGTGGCCGACGCGGTTGCGGCCGGGACGGTTCCGTTGATCCTTGGCGGCGACCACAGCCTGTCGATCGGCTCCGTAGCTGGTTCGGCCCGAAACCGCGAGATTGGGCTCATCTGGGTGGATGCCCATGGCGACTTCAACACGCGTGAGATCTCGCCGAGCGGAAACATCCACGGGATGTCGCTCGCCTGCTTAACCGGGCTGGGCCATCCTGACCTGATCAATCTGGCCGGACGGATCCCAGCCGTGAATCCCGCCCACGTCGCGCTGGTGGGTGTGCGAGACCTGGACCGGGAGGAGAAAGACGCGCTTCGGGAATCCGGTGTGCGGTGCATCACGATGCAGGAGATTGACCGGCGCGGATTCAGCGCGGCGATGGACGAAGCCATTCAGGTTGTAAGCCGGGCGGCTGATGGTTTTCATGTCTCGTTTGATTTGGACGTGCTCGACCCGCGCGAGGCTCCCGGGGTTGGCACCCCCGTCCCGGGCGGAATCTCGTATCGCGAAGCGCACCTGGCCATGGAATTCATAGCCTTTTGCCGGGGCATGGTGAGCCTTGATGTCGTCGAAGACAATCCTATCCTCGACGACCGCAACAAGACAGCCGCCCTTGGTGTTGAGCTCATCCTGTCCGCCTTCGGAAAGCAAATCCTGTAACGAATGGCGCGTTCGTTCCGTCTAAAATGGAAAATATGACAAACACGACAGCATTCAAACTGACCTACGCGACGATGTTCAATCCGCCCGAGGAAATGCATCTGCGATACGAGGCGGCTCTGGCCGAGGTGAAGGCGAATCTGGGCAGAGAATACGGAATGTTTGTCGGAGGCCATGACCGCCTGTCGGCTCAAAAATTCGAGAAACGCTCGCCCATCAACACCGACTGGATGCTCGGCGTATTCCAGCGCGGCACACCTCAGGATGCGGACGACGCGCTGACCGCAGCGCGCAAGGCGTTGCCGGGCTGGAGCGCCACCCCGTGGCAGGCGCGGATTGGGATTGCCCGGCGGGTGGCCAATCTGATCGACGAGCGGGCATACACCATTGGCGCGGCCATGTCACTGGAAGTGGGAAAGAATCGGGCCGAAGCCCTCGGCGACATCGCCGAAGCGGCCGAGTTCCTGCGCTACTACAGCGCGGAAATGGAGCGCAACAGCGGCTATGTCGTGGAAATGGGGCGTGATCCGCTGATCGGATACTCGGCCCGGAACATTTCACATCTCAAGCCGTATGGCGTTTGGGTCGTCATCAGCCCCTTCAACTTTCCGACCGCGCTGTCGGGCGGACCGCTGGCGGCAGCCCTGATCACCGGAAACACAGTTGTCCTTAAACCGGCCAGTGATACGCCGTGGTCAGTGCGATTGCTGGTGGATTGCTTTCGAGACGGCGGTTTTCCCGATGGAACCGTAAACTTCGTCACCGGAGGCGGTTCGACGCTCGGCCAGGCGCTGATCGACAGCGCTGAAGTTGACGGCATCACTTTCACCGGATCGTATGAAGTTGCGATGCGGATCTATGGGGCGTTCGGCCAGGGAGCCTACCCGCGCCCAGCGGTCCTGGAGATGGGTGGCAAGAATGCGACGATCGTTTCGCGCAACGCCGATGTGGAAAAAGCAGCCACGGGAATCGTCCGTTCGGCGTTTGGATTGCAGGGTCAAAAGTGTTCCGCCTGCTCGCGCGTGTATGTCGAAGCGCCGGTCTACGACCAGCTTGTCGCCCGGATGACTGAGCTGACCCTGGCTCTAAAGATTGGGGATCCGACCGAACGACAGACGTACCTCGGCCCAGTCATCAACGCGAACGCGCTTCGCGAGTATCAGGAATTAAATGAGGAGATCTCCCAGAGCGGCAGATTCTTGACGGGCGGTCGAGTCCTCACGGATGGCGCGCTGGGCAAGGGCTACTACTGCGCGCCGACCCTGGCCGTCGATATTCCCTTCACTCACCGGCTATGGAAAACGGAGATGTTCCTGCCGATCACGACGGTTGGCAAGGTGCGCGATCTCGACGAAGCCATGCGGCTATCCAACGACGTGAACTACGGCTTGACTTCAGGCTTTTATGGCACTGAAGTGGAAGGCCAGTGGTACTTCGACCGAATTCAGGCCGGCGTGAACTACGTGAATCGCCCGATGGGGGCGACAACCGGAGCATGGCCAGGCTATCAGCCATTCGGGGGGTGGAAGGGCTCAGGCTCAGCCGGCAAGAACGGGGGCGGGGTCTATTACCTTCCTTTGTATATGCGCGAGCAGATTCAAACGGTGATTTCATGAGTGGCTTTCCTCGGGCGGCCCTGATTGGAGGCGGCGTGATGGGTGAAGCGATCTGCAGAGCCCTTCTCAACGCCGGAACCACCACGGCCGACCAGATCTCGGTCGCGGATCCACTGGCCAGCCGGGGCGAATACTTTCGGCGTGAACTGGGCGTGCTATCGACCACCCATAATGCTGAGGCGGCCCGCGATGCGGGGTTGATCATTCTGTCGATTAAGCCCCAGAATGCGCGCGAAGTCCTGTCTGAGATGCGACCCTTCATCCGACCGGACACATTGGTTTTGTCGATCATGGCGGGTGTCCCGATTCACGCCATGTCCGCGGCCCTGCATCCGGGCCAGCCCATTGTGCGTGCCATGCCCAACACGCCCGCTCAGATCGGAATGGGTATCTCAGTTTGGACGTGCACGTCCTCAGTCTCAGACCCCCAAAAGGAGCACGCACGCAAGGTGCTTTCGGTTATGGGCGAAGAGGTGTATGCCGACCATGAGGACTACCTTGACATGTCCACCGCGCTGAATGGGTCAGGGCCGGCGTATGTGTTCCTGTTCATGGAAGCGCTGATCGATGCGGGGGTGCACATGGGCTTGCCCCGGCACATGGCGGAGAAACTTGTGTCGCAGACAATCAAGGGGAGTGTCGAGTTTGCGGCGCGCAGCCGCCAGCACCCCGCCCAGTTGCGGAATCAGGTGACCTCATCCGGGGGCACGACGGCTGCGGCGCTTTATCAGCTTGAGAAGGGCGGCCTGCGCACGGTGATCTCGCGCGCGGTCTGGGCCGCCTATCTGCGCAGCTCGGAGCTCGGGAAAAAGGCATAACTCTCCCCAAAGTCGGGCAACCGGAGGAGGGCAAATAGTCTCGTAATGCGATTCGTGCCGCTGAGTCGGATAGGGTTTGGGATCGTGGCCGCGCTGGCCATGTCACTGGGCGGGCCTGCGCCGGGCGCGCTGGCCCGCGTTCCACGCGCGGGCGACGTCACCCTGGCGCCTCGGGCGTACCTCCCGGCCGTTTCACTCACCGCCACCTGTCCTTCCGAGTCGACATCGGTGTTTGACCTCATTCCAATCGCGGAAGGGTACTATAAGGACAATCGGCTGACCGATGAGAATGCCGACTTCCGTTTGTCGATTCTCGGTTACGCGCCATCAGGGGCCAGTCTCGATTTGGTGGAGTACGGGGGCGATTGGGATCTGAACGCGCCAAACTTCAAAGGTATTTTTGAGCCCAATCGGATTCCGGTCATTCGCGCCGCGTATCAGGTCCATGGATGGAACTGGTCCGATTCCGGCCCAAATCTGGTCGCTCCGTACGGCAGTCGCGCGGGGGTCAATACAAGTTGGCCGGCCCATGTCATCGATCTTGTTACGACCCGGGGCGAGGTGCTTCAGATTCCGGAGCGGTCGCCGATCATTTGGCCGAACAATATTGCCCTGGTTCTCTTCGCGGCCGAAAGCGAGCTGACGTTCGCCTATACCCGCAATGATTCAGTGCTTGGCTACGTGGTTCATATGATGAACCTGTGCGTCAATCCTGCCCTCGTCACCGCGTACCGGGCCCAACTTGATTCGAACGGCAGGCGGGCGACTGGATCATTGCCCGGTCTCAGAGCGGGACAAACCATCGGCACCGCGCGGGCAGGGTGGGTGACTGTTGCGATTCGTGACACGGGCGCCTTCATGGATTCCCGGTCGCGCAAGGATTGGTGGCAGTGAACGGAATTGACGCGAATCGATTCATCGTCTAGACTATATATGAGCGGCCCAGGCCGCAAGCGCGCAACGGTTTCACTTTCGGCGTCCCGATCGGCGCCCACCCTTTAGGAGGCCCTGATGACTGGCCATACTCCGTCCGACGGCGCCCAACGTCCGTGGATTAGCCACTATGAGGCTGGCATCCCGGACTCGATTCTCTATCCGGACGAGCCCTTGCAGAGTTTCCTGGAACGCTCGGCTGCAGCGCACCCAAATCGCACGGCGATACTTTTTTTCAAGCGCAGAATCTCGTATGCGCGATTGAATTCCCTCGCGGATCGTTTCGCGGCTGCCCTTCAGTCGATTGGCGTCAAGAAAGGCGATCGGGTTGCGGTGTTTCTCCCAAACACGCCGCAGTTCCTCATCGCCTTCTATGGCGCGTTGAAGGCCGGGGCGGTGGTGGTGCCAACGAATCCGCTCTATACCGCCGACGAGCTGGCTCGCCAGGTCAATGACAGCGGCGCCTCAACGGTCGTCACCCTGAGCCGGTTTTGGGCGACCGTAGAGCGCGCGCGGAAAACGATGCGGGCAGAAAACATCATCGTAACCAGCATCAAGGACTATTTCCCGCCTCTCACGCGGCTGCTGTTCACGCTGGCTCGCGAAAAGAAGGATGGCCATCGCGTCGACTTGCCCGCCGATGCCGGGGTTCGGCGCTGGACCGATTTCATGGCTGCGGCTCCCGCCGTGCCCGCTCCCGTGCCTCTGGTGAAGTCCGATCTGGCGGTCCTGCAGTACACCGGGGGAACGACGGGCGTTCCGAAGGGCGCGATGCTGTCGCATGGCAATCTGGTTGCGAACGCGCTGATGGTGAAGGCCTGGAGCAAGCCCCGCGACGCCGTGGAAATCATGCTTGGGGTGATCCCATTCTTCCATGTGTATGGATTGACCGTTGGAATGAACATGAGCGTCGCGAGCGCGGCAACAATGGTGTTGCTGCCCCGCTTTGAGCTTGTGGACGTCTTGAAGACCATCCATGCCGAGCGGCCGACCCTGTTTCCCGGCGTGCCAACTATGTACATTGCAATCAACAATCACAAGGAGGTCGGCAAATACGACCTCAAGAGCGTGCGGGCCTGTATATCCGGCGCCGCGCCGCTCCCGCTGGAAGTCTGGCGTGAATTTGAGGCGTTGTCCGGCGGAAAATTGGTGGAGGGTTATGGGCTGAGCGAGGCCTCGCCGGTGGTGGCCTCGAACCCGCTCGAGGGCGAGCGTCGCGAGGGCATCGGGTTGCCGTTTCCGGATACAGATGTTCGGCTCGTCGACATCGAGACAGGCCTGCGCGAGGTCGGGCCAGGCGAGCCGGGCGAGCTCATCGTCCGCGGACCACAAGTCATGCAGGGCTACTGGCAGCGGCCGGAGGAGACCGCCAAAGTGATCCGCGATGGATGGTTATTTACCGGCGACATCGCCGAGATGGACCCAGACGGCTATTTCAAAATCGTAGATCGCAAGAAAGACATGATCATTGCGAGTGGCTTCAAGATTTATCCACGCGAAGTCGAGGAAGTTGTTTACGCCCATCCGAAAGTCAAGGAAGCCGTCGTCGTGGGAATCCCCGACAAGTATCGGGGCGAGACCGTCAAGCTGTTTGTGGTTGTCAAAGACGGCGAGACGCTGACAGTGGAGGAGTTGCAGGCGCACTGCGCGGAGCGACTGACCAATTACAAACGTCCGGCATCGATTGAGTTTAGGGCTACGCTGCCCAAGACAATGATCGGCAAGATGCTTCGGCGGGTGCTGCTTGAGGAGGAGTTGGCGAAACAGCGGGGGTGACCCGTCTGGTCTTCAACCCCGCTGGATCGTGAGACTGCCGGCCGGCATCCGGGGCCGGTCACGGCCTTGCGCCACGGGATGGCCCAGGGAAATCAGCGCCTGCGGTTCCCAGCCGCGGGGGAGTTCCAGCGCGACCCGCACGATGTCGGGGCAGAAGAGCGGGGCGCACATCCAGCATGCCCCGAGCCCGAGGTCGGTCGCCCGCAGGAGCATGATTTGGATTGCGGCGGACGTGGCCTGCCCCGCCATCCAGCGCTCCGCAGATGCGCGGCGGGCGTCGGGGTAGACGTCCATGTCGGCGAGCGTCATGCAGACCAGTATCGAAACGGGGGCGCTCGTGATGCGTTCGCGTGAGCGGGCCGCGTCCGAAGCGGCGACCGCTGGATCAACGCCATCCGCGGCGAGATCCTGGATCAATCCTGCGCCCATTGCGTCGGCCAGCCGCGCGCGCGCAACGCCCCGGAGAACGACAAAGCGCCAGGGCTGGCGGTTGTGGGGCGAAGGCGCGCGCGTGGCGGCGTCGAGGATGGCCTCCAGCGCCGCGGGGTCGACGGGCGCGGAGCTGAAGCGCCGGATCATGCGCCGCCTGCGCAAGAGTCCCTCAAAATTCGTCATGAGTACAGATCGTTTTGCGGGGCCCGGTAGATTTCGGCGGCGCTCCCATTGCGGGGGACGAAACTCACTCCGCGGATCAACGCAGCCGGGGTTTGTTCCGCCGCCTGGCCCATAATGAGTGTGGCGGCCGAGGCGACCATATCGGCCAGGCCGATGTCCGTGTGCTGGAGGCGGAAGCCGAATAGATCCTGGCGGCCGCGCCAGTCTTCAACCGCGGGCATGCCGCACACCCCAACGGCGACGCCGATTGTCCCGAGGCGGTGCGGGCGCCCGTGGCTATCGGCAATGACAATCGGCATCTCGACGCCAAACCGGCGCTTGAGCGCAGCGTGAATTTCCCGGGCTGCCTCATCCGGAGCCTTTGGGAGCAACAGGACGATGTTGGGATCGGTCGAGGTATTGGAGTGGTCAATTCCCGCGTTGGCCGATGTGAAGCCAAGGCGGTGACGCGTGATGAGAACGTTCGGGCCAATCCGCGAAACGGCGGCGGATTCGCGCAAGATAAGCTCCACGAGGCGGGGGTCCTTGCCCGTCCTGGCCGCGATCCGGGCCGCTTCGTCACCGGGTGTGATCGCGCGAAGATTCACAAATCGGCCGGCGGCCTTGGATACGATCTTGGAGGTGATGACCAGAATGTCCGAGGACTGCGGCGCGAATGCGGCCAAAGCCTCGGCCAGAAGTGCGGGCAGATCATCACCGGGCTGAACGATGGGCAACCCGGTCAACGGAAAAACCGAAAGCATGGATGCTGGTGTTCGTCGGCCTACGCGCCAGTGATGCGGATACCGGCGCCCTTGACCTTGTGCCGGCGGTTGATCCCGAGCAGAACGGTGGTCATTCCCTCGACCACAACCGCGTTGTCCAACGCTCCCGCATCCCACGCTTTCATGCCGGCGTCGCGGACAAGACCCATCGCGACTTGCTTGGCGGGATCGTCGTCGCCGCACACCAGCACGTCGCAGTCCACGACCGCATCCAGTTTCTTGAGGTGGGTGGCCGAGATGTTCTGAAAAGCGGTCACAACGCGCGCCCCATTGTCAAGCGCCGATTGCGCTTCTTGTGACGCAGACCCGCCAGGCGGAACCATGACCCGCAGAAAATCGGCCGGGTTTATCGGAACGGTGACGTCGATGACAACCTTGCCGGCCAGCGCATCTTTGACAGCCAGAATCGTGTCGCGGTGCGCGGCGTAGGGCACACTCAGCACGACTACCTCTGCCCGTGTTGCTGCGCTGACGTTGTCGGCTCCCGAAATCAATCCTGCGCCAAGCGCCAGATTGAGCTCCTCTGCCGAGCGCCGCGCCTTTTCCGCGTCTCGCGATCCGATGACGACTGTATGTCCTGCATGCGCCCAGCGCATCGCAAGTCCAGAACCTTCTTTGCCGGTACCGCCCAAAACTGCGATGATCATAAGCGCAAGTCTACCCCGCTGCTGGCGGACGTTTGGTCGGCTGAGGCAGGGTGGGGGATGGAGGGGGCGACGTCGAAGTCGCGGGTACGGGCGTTTCCGTGGCCGGGATTGGCGTCGCGGTTGGGACCCGGGTGGCCGTAGGCGGCGGCGTGGGGGTCAACGTGGCCGTTGGCGGCGCGGTTGGGGTCTTGGCGGGGGTCACGGATGGCGTAACCCCTGGAGTCGCGGTACGTGTTGGAGACGCCGTCGCGCTCGGGGTGGAAGTCAGGACGGCCGTGCGCGACGGTGTGGGCGTGGCTGTCGCGGACGGAACACTTGACGCGAAAGGTGTGTTTGTCGGCGGCGGAATCGGACTGTTGGTGGGCAGGCTGAACACGGTCGGCAACAGGGGGCGCAACGTTTCCGTCACCCGCGGAAGCGCGCTTGGAGCGGGCGTTGCGGTAGGCGGCGCGATGCCGGAGCTTCCGGCCGGAGACACGAGCGCAAGCAAGGCGAATCCCACGATGTAGCACGGAATCGTGAGCAGGAGTAAGCCCAGCAGGAGGCTAAACGCGGTGCGCCGGCTCCCGATCAGTTGGTTCATTCGCCCCATTGCGTGTCTGGAAATGCTGCTTGCGCGAATGGCGCCTGAGCTGCCCGGGGATCCGGGCCGGGCCAGGGCGCCATTCGCGCGGTAGCGCTATCTAGAGCTTGGCCCCGATGAATCGGGCCAGGTCCCCGACGCGGCACGAATAGCCCCATTCATTGTCATACCAGGAGATGACTTTGACGAGGTTGCCCAGGGAAAGGGTGTCGATCGCGCTGAAGATCGAGGACCGCGAGTCTCCCTTGAGGTCCATCGAGACGAGCGGCTCCTCGGTATAGCCCAGGATGCCCTTCAGGGCGCCGTCGGCCTGTTCCTTCATTACAGCATTGATCTCCTCCTTTGTGGCGGGCTTGGCCAACAGGGCGGTGAAATCGACAACCGACACAGTGGAGGTTGGCACACGGAAGGCCATGCCAGCAAATTTCCCCACGAGTTCGGGGATGACGAGTCCAACTGCCCGCGCCGCGCCAGTCTCCGAGGGCACGATGTTCATCGCGGCCGCCCGGGCGTCGCGCAGATCCGGAACCGCCAGGTCGAGAAGCTGCTGCGAGTTCGTATAGGAATGGACCGTGGTGAGGATGCCCTTCTCGATCCCGAAACGATCATTGAGAATCTTCGCGACTGGGGCAAGACCGTTGGTCGTGCACGACGCGTTCGAAATTATATTGTGTTTCGCAGGATCGTATTTGTTCTCGTTGACGCCCATCACAATCGTGATGTCTTCGCCCTTGGCCGGCGCGCTGATGATGACCTTTCTGGCGCCCGCTTTGAGATGCGCGGAGGCGAGTTCGGCCTTAGTGAAGCGGCCGGTGGATTCGATGACAATGTCGGCGCCGACGCTCGCCCACGGAATCAGGGCCGGATCACGCTGCGCAAACACGGTCAGCTTGTCGCCATTGATGACCAGGTCGCTTCCATCGACCGATACCGTGCCGCCAAAGCGCCCGTAATTTGAGTCGTACTTGAACAGATGCGCGTTGGTGGCGGCAGGCACCAGGTCATTAATGCCGACAACGTCAAAGGCGTCGCTATGCTTTTCAATGAGCACCTTGAGCACTTGCCGGCCAATCCGGCCGAATCCATTAATCCCGATCTTGATCTTTGCCACGGTAACTTCTCCTTGAATGTAGTGAACGGTCAGGCTGAGCGCGGGAACTGCGTCGTGGCATTCGTAACGCTCTTGCTGCCTCTTATTATGCTCATGACGACCTCCGCAAGTTTGCGCGAATCGTGTTTGAACGGCGAATCATCATCAACCACGTCGGCCGCCACGACGCGGGCGGCCGAGGCCGTCAGCCGGGAAGCGGGGCGAACAACGTCTGATCCTGACACACCGACGGACGGCGCGGGGTTTGTCGGCAAGCGGTTGTTGGCAACCACCACGCTGATGATGCCTGGCCCTATGTGGCGCTCGAGCGCGTCCACATGGTCATCCAGCGTGTATCCGTCCGTCTCGCCGGGTTCGGTCGCGACATTGCAGACATAGACGACGGGCGCGCTGGTCTGGCGCAGGGCGCTTGAAATTCCGCGTACGAGGGCGTTTGGCAGGACGCTCGTATAGAGGCTGCCCGGGCCAAGAACAACCAGATCGGCTTCAAGGATGGCCCTGACCGCGTGCGGAAATGCGGGCGCGTCATTCGGCTCGAGCCAAACCCGATCAATTCGCTTTCCGGTCTTGCCAATGACGGACTCTCCCCGAACGGGGGCTCCGGCGGTTTCGGATTGACTGGCCGCCCGGTCTTGCCCCGGCGCGCCGTGATTGGCAGGCGACGCGTATTCGGCGCACAACGTCACGTCCTGGAGGGTGCTTGGCAGAATGCGACCCTGGCTGGCGACAACTCTGGAAGATTCGGCGACGGCCTTCTCGAAGCTGCCGGTGAGCTCGGCCATGGCCGCTATGAACAGATTCCCAAATGAATGCCCGCTCAGGGCGTTCGGCTCGGCCGAGGCGCCGCTGCCAAACCGATACTGGAAGAGCTGGGTGACGAGTGAATCGTCATCGGCGAGCGCGGCAATGCACATTCGGAAGTCACCCGGGGGCAGCACGCCATAGTCCCGCCGCAGCCGCCCGGAGCTTCCACCATCGTCGGCGACAGTAACAATCGCGGTGATATTTGAGGTGTGAAGTTTGAGGCCGCGCAGGAGCGCGGACAACCCGTGACCACCCCCAATGGCGACAACGCGGGGTCCGAGAACGCCGATGCGCTGTTGCCAGAGCTTGTCAATCAGGGGTTGACGATCAGTTCCGCGCGCCACGTCCAGAAGGGTTGCATTGAACCGAACCAGGCCTACGACAAAGGCGCCGATTCCAAACGCAAGAAAAAGGATGGCCCGCCCAATGCGCGGCACGAATTGCAGCGTCAGGTAGTAGAAGACCTCAGGGACATCGGCCTGCCGATAAACCTGAACCTGGACATATCCAATTCCGAGTCCCAGGGTCGCCAGACCGATCAGCATCAGAAGCAACCAACGTTTCACACCGAGGCCCGGTACGAACCAGCGCCGCAAACGCGGATTACTCCAGAACCTTTGAACCGTTTTTCTCAAGATCAGGGTGTGATTATACGTTCCGCCCTCAGCCCAATTTGCAATGTAAACCAGAAGGTGCTGCCCTTTCCCGGCTCGCTCCGGGCGCCGATTTCACCGTCCGATGGTCAGGCCGTGCATATTCGCGTCATCTAGACCGCGGGGCGCGTCGCTCAGAACAGACAACAGGCCGAACACGGCTTCTCCGGGGATGAGCGGGATGCAGACATGCGAGCGAAGCTGGCGGGACTAACCGGTGTTCTTCAGACCGCTGCTTACGCCATTGATGGTGAGCTCGATGACTTCGCGC
>JBKJQK010000385.1:0-9424 GCA_046594095.1 Anaerolineae bacterium
GCGAATCGCGCCCTGCTGAAAGAGCTCGGCGCAGCGTTCCTCAAATTGGCGGGCCAGCGCCATTCGGCGATAGGCTTCCGCGAGTTGTTCGGTTGTCAATCCCATGGTTCCTCCAGAGTGGCGGTAATCCGCCACTAAGTCAAAGGCGGCGTATGCGTCGCCACAAGTTCGAGATTGCCCTCGCCCACATTGGCGAGGCTGTGCGGCCGGCCGGCCGGGATCGCGGCAAAGGTCCCCGGCCCGACGGCCTGATGCTCATCCCCAATGGTTAGCGCGCCCATCCCGGTCAGCACATGGATGGTCTCCACTTCACTGGCATGGGTGTGCGTTGGCACGCTTGCGCCAGGCGCGACGCGAACCATCAACACGCTGGCGTGCGGGTTGTGGCGCGCGGTGAGGAGTTTCTTGATCAGAATCTCCCGAAAGCGCGGGTGGACGGTCCACGCCACCGCTTCAGCCTGCACGGCCGGCTCGGGCCGCTGGATGACCGCGTCGACGAGCCGCCCGGCGAGCCCGGTGTAGGCGGCCGGGTCGAGCAGGGCGTCGATCCATTCGGGCGAAAGATGGCGGGCCACGATCTCATCTTCCAACAGCACCTCGCGCAACGGCCGATCCTCTTCCACTGCCCGCATCGAACACGCGTACGTGATGTCGTGGGCGGTCTGCTTGCCGACATGCTCGCCGAGGGCGAACATTACCGCCTCCGACTGCATCAGCCCATGGAGCGTGTCGAGGTTGCGCCGCATCCGGTCGGGATGGACCTGCAGGCCCTTGATCACCCGAAGCGTCAGCGCCAGCGCCCCGTCAACCATCACGCACATCTCGGGCAGATAGGCCCATTCCATGTGGTTGAAGGTCCAGTCCCGCTCGTGGTCCTGGATCAGACCATCCAGCCCGCCCCGCGAGACGTTGAAGGCCAGCCGGGCCAGCGCCACGATCGCCTCGCAGATCATCGGGTTGCGCTTGTGCGGCATGGTGCTGCTGCCGACTTTGCCGGGGTTGTAGGGCTCCTCGACCTCCCAGATCTCGCTGCGCTGCAGGGCGATAACTTCGTTGGCGATCTTGCCGCAACTGCCCGCGATCAGGGCGGCGATCGAGGCGAATTCGGCAAAAGCGTCGTGGGCGACGTGCCAGGTGATCGTCGGATTGCCCAGGCCGAGGTGGCCCATCATCCGTCGGCGGACTTCGAGGGCGTCAAAGTGTGCGATCGAGGCGAGCGTCCCAACCGCCCCGCCAAACTGCCCGACCAGGAGGCGCGGTTTGCATTCGGCCAGCCGGGCCTGGTGACGCCGGAATTCATCCAGCCAGATCGCGACCTTGAAGCCAAAGGTAATGGGCAACGCGTGCTGGCCGTGGGTGCGGCCGGCCATGATCGTGTCGCGGTGGGCGACCGCCATCGCTGCCAGCGCGGCGTCGAGTTCCATCAGGCGGGCCTCGAAGAGGGCAATCGCGTCCTTGAGCTGCAGGACGATGGCCGTGTCCATGATGTCCTGGGTCGTCGCGCCGTAGTGGATGTACTCGCCCGCCTGGTCCTCGCAAATGTCTTTGAATCCGCGGATCAGCGGGACGATGGGGTGGAGGGTGTGGTCGATCCCGGCTTTCATCCGGGCGACGTCGATCAACCCGGCCCGGCCCTTGTGGGCGATTTCCTCCGCCGCCGCGGTTGGGATGATGCCGAGCTCGGCTTCGGCTTTGGCCAGCGCGACTTCGGCATCCAGCCACTTCTGCAGGAGCGCCGCGTCATCGAAGACCGCCCGCATCTCGGCCGTGCCATACAAGTCGCGCAGAAACGCCGAATCGATGATGTGGGTGGGCATGGTCAAACTGAGCGCATCGCGGCAGGCGTTTGTCTAGCTTCTCTGGATTCCAATCGCGCCGATTGTACGACAGGGAGCCGGCGGCAGATTTGTCGGTTCAGGAACTGCCCCAAGATCCTGTTTCTGGATACACTATCGCGCAGCCTCGCGCTTGTCCCAAATCTTTGCCTATCAGGAGACCATCTTGTCGAAAACCATTTACGAATCACTCTCGTGGAAAGAAATCCGCGTCACCGCCCATGCCGCCGGCCAGTCCATCCCATTGAAATACGGCGAAGCCGGCTCAGATGGCCTGCGAGTGACGCTCATCGCGGGCACCCACGGCGATGAAGGCCCGTGGTCAGCACTGGCGATCAAGATGTTTTGCCAGCACCCCATCGCGGCGCTGAAAGGACGATTGCGGGTGATCTTCACCGCCAACGCCCTGGCGGCCGAGGTGGAGCGCCGGAACTCGTGGATCGATTCGCCAAATCCCATCGACCTGGACAGCGTGTTCCCGGGCAACAAGGACGGCTCCCACACCGACCGGCTGGCCGCCCATCTGGCGCCGCTGATCGCTGACAGCGATGTCGTCATCGACTTGCATGGCGGCGGCACGTGGTGCGTCAACGCCTTTGTCAAGCGCTTCGAGGGATCGGAACAGCTTGCGGCTGATCTCGGGGCGCCGTTCATCTCAAACGCGCCCATTAAGAAGGGCGGGCTCACCACTTACGCCACCTCCATGGGGATCAAGGCAGCCAACGTGGAAGTCGGCGGCCGGTCAGGCCAGGAGATGCACTGGACAAAGCGCAACGCCGAGGGCCTGACCCGCGCGCTTTACACGCTTGGCGCCCTGGCGCTGGATGCGCCCCCTGCGCCCGCCGCGCCCGCTATCAACGTCAGCAAGACCGAGGCCATGCGCACCCTTGTTGGCGGTATCTTCGTGCCCACCCTGCGCGAGGACGCGGTCGGAACGATTGTCCCGGCCGGGACCGAATTGGGCAAGATGCTCGATCTGCACACGCTGGCCGAGCTGCAGACATTCACCGCGCCGTTTCCGCAGACGGCGATGATGCTCCTGCGCCCGCAGATTTGCACGATCGAGGGCTCGGCCCTTGTGTACGTCGTCGCGCAGCCGGCCTAACTGAACTGCCAGAATTTCTCGACGATCGAATGCCGCGCCGGAAGCCGGCGTGCCCAATTGCATGTTGGGCAATCGGCGGCGGCTCAACAGAAGAACGAAGAAAAGAAGCTACCCAGGGCCCGGAAATCCGGGCGCTTCGGTTCGCCTTCTTTCTTCGTTTTTCGTTACTTCTCAGGCCGGCTGCGGCGCGTTATGGGGCAGTTCGATGCGCGCCGCACTCTCGCAACTGTCATTCTGAACGCGCCCAATGGTCGGCGCCGGTGTACGAGTAGGCGAGTCTGGGCTGCGCGGCGGAACGTCGGTTAACCCGTTGGGTGGCCCGATGTCGGTTCGCGTCTATTGATACGTGATGTGGGCCACCCAACGGGTAAATCCACGACGCTTGAATCGCGCCGGGGAGTGGTCGTCGCGCATATCGAACCGGACGTTCCCTACTACTGCATCCCCACTGCTCATGACATCGCCATAACGCAATCATCCTGAGCGTTGGGCAATACCCTGAGGCGCGCACCCAGCCGGTAGCCCCAGGGCGCTCCCTCGACTGCGGGTGCCGGAACTCAACGAGAGGGCAGCCCGTGCAGTGCCGGCACCCACCGCTCGGGATGCTTTCTTGAAGGTGGCGAACTCCGACCCGATGTCATGCCTGCGCTTTCGGCTGCGGCCGTACGAAACTGCTCATGACATAGCAAGTTGCGCCGGCCCTTCGACTGGCGCGGTAATCCGCGCCGCTCAGGGACCGGCGCAAGAAAGTCATGCCTGCCCTTTTGGCCGGGGCAGTTGGAAACTCAGGATGACAAGGGCTCGGGTGCGTTCGAAATGACAGGCGCACCTCCGCGCGCCTGCCGGATTGGCCTCGCAGCGCGATACTCGTTACGGTTGGGTCTGGCAGTTACCGTTTTTCTGTTGAATACGTACGGCAGGTCCCGGGTCTGTCAAAGGTTCGCGTGGCGGCATTCGTCGGGCGCGCGATCGGGCTCAGTCCACCCGTCTCAGCCGGCTCGCCGCCTCGAGCGTGCGCCCGGTCACGTCCGCCACATCGCCCTCGCCGTCGAGCTCGTGCAGCAGACCGGCCTCGCTGTAATAGTCGATGAGCGGCTCGGTCTGCAGATGGAAGACCTTTAGCCGGGCCCGGATCGTGTCCGGGTTGTCATCGTCACGGCGATACAACTCTCCGCCGCACTTGTCGCAGATCCCGGCCACTATCGGCGGATTAAATTGGATGTGATACGGCGTCTGGCAGGCCCGGCACACTAGCCGGCCCGACAAACGTTCGACGATGGCTTCATCGCTGACATTGACAAACAGCACGCCCTCCAGCCGCCGCTGCTGACGGGCCAGCATCTCATCCAGCGCTTGCGCCTGCGGCACGGTGCGGGGGAACCCGTCAAGGACGAATCCGACCCGCGCATCGGGCCGCGCCAACCGCTCGTCGACCATCGCCTCGGCCACTTCGTCCGGCACCAGCTCGCCCCGGTCCATATAGGTCCTGGCCAACTGACCGAGTTCCGTTTCGTTCTTGAGATTGTCGCGGAACAGGTCGCCGGTCGCGATGTGGGCAACGCCAAAGCGCTCCTGGAGCTGATCCGCCTGAGTGCCCTTGCCCGAGCCGGGGCCGCCCAGCAGGACGAGGTCCAGGCTGCCATACCCAATTTCCGGGATCGGCGCCGCGGCGCCCAACTCGGCAATTGCAGCCTTGGCCTGGTCGAGGTTTGCATACGCAGCCCGACCCGATTTGACGTTCTCCACTGCTTCGGTGAGCCGGTCGCCCACGCCTTCGATGGTCCCGTCGCCTTGGATGAGAATCAGCTTGCCCGCGCGCGCAACGTGGTCGAGGAGCGGGCCGGTCGCGCGGCGGAACAAGCCCAACCTCCGGCGGACGAGGGCTTCGGTGTCGTCCGGGCGCTGAATGAGCGGGCCGCCGCAGGCGTCGCAGATGCCCGTTTGGCGGGGCGGATGGAACGTTGGGTGATAGGGCGTCTGACAGTCGCGGCAGATGAGCCTTCCGCTCAGGCGAGAAATGACGGCTTCCTCCGAGGCGCTCAGCAGTATCACGGCGTCGAGGGAACGGCCCGCAGAACCCAGCAGCTCTTCGAGGAACACCGCCTGGTACTCGGTGCGCGGGAAGCCGTCGAACAGCGGGCCGATCGCCGGGTCCAGAGCCCGCACTTCCGCCTCGATCATGGCGTCGACCAGTTCGTTTGGCACCAATTCGTTGTGGGTCATGTAGTGCCGGGCCCGGTTTCCGAGCGCCGTTCCGCGCGCGAGATGCTCGCGCAAAAGATCGCCCGAGGCGATCCGCCGCATGGCAAAGCGATTGACAAGTGTGCCGGCGTGGGTGCCTTTGCCGACGCCGGACGGACCGATCAGCGCGATATTCATAGCGCTCCTGCGGCGCGGCCAAGCCGGCCGCGCCGATGCTCTGATTGTAGGGCCGGGCGGGGTGAGTTGTCACGCGCATTGAGCCGGTCGCGGATTGACCGATCGATAGATAGATGCGGGCTTCAAGCCCGCGGACCGCGGCGCGCTAGCCCGTCACGCGGGGCAACAGAGTCTCGGCGATGGCTTCGAGCCCTTCAATGTCGTCCATGCCGACCCATTGCAGCATCACTTCGTCGATTCCCGCAGCCGCAAACGCCTCGATTCGCGCGATGATTTCCTCCGGCGCGCCCAGAAGCGCGCCCGGGTTGTTCCGAATCCGATCCACGATTTCGTCACTCGACAGTCCGAAGTAGGGGCCGGCCCCCTCGCCCAGTGGGGACAAACGGCGAGCCAATTCGGCCTTATCGCGCCACATAATGATGGGTAGCATGGCGGTCCGCCTGACGTCCCCGGGTGCCCGCCCCTGCGCGCGCAGAAGCTGATCGAGCACGGCCGACCGCTCGCCGATTCCCTCCGGAGACAGGCCGGTGACATTCCAGATGTCGGCATATCGCGCCACAAGGGGCAGGGTGCGGCGCGGGCCTTTGCCGCCCACCATGACCCGGGTTGGGCGGGCCGGGCGAGGAAAGAGATGCGCTTCCCTCAGTTGGTAGAAGCGCCCTTCAAGACTCACGGGCTCAGCGCCTCGGATCAGCCCGGTCACGACCTGCAGCCCTTCCTCCAGGCGGGCGAGCCGCGTCGGAATGTCGCCGAGATCGTAGCCAAACATGGTGTGCTCTCGCTCCATCCAACCGGCCCCGACGCCCAGGATCATCCGCCCGCCACTGAGATCGTCGATGGCCATGGCCTGGCGCGCCAGCATGACCGGATCACGAAACGAAAACGGCGCCACGAGCGGCCCGAACTCGATGCGCCGGCTATGGCTGGCCAGATATCCGAGCGAGACCATCATCTCGAGCGAATCCAGGTCGGGCGGAGATCCCAATGTGAAGTGATCAGAGCGAAATAGCCCGGTGAAACCCAGGTCTTCAGCAGCGCTGACGAAGCGCTTCCAACGCGGCCACGTCAAACCGCATTGCCCCTCGATTGTGATGGAAAGCTTCAAGGCATCATCCTCCGCTCTGGCACCGGGGCCGAAGCGCGCACTTTACGTTGACTCGACAATCGTCGCATCGGCCCGCCGTCGCGCATCGGGCAGGAACGTTGTGCCGATCCCCGGTTTCGTCGGCGCGGCAAAGTGCCCATCGACGACTTCCGGTATGTCGGTTACCAGCTCGGGGTAGGTGACCCGCAGGTAGGCCCGGACCGACTCCTGGATGACCGCGTTGGTGCAGTTGATCGCCAGGTGAATGCCGGCCATCAGCGTGAACGGACCGGTGCAATCGTGCATCGCCACCGGGCGTTTGTAGACCTCGGCCATCGTCGCGATCTTCTTGCTCTCGGTGATCCCGCCCGCCCAGGTCGGATCAATCATGATGATGTCGGCGGCGGCCCTCTCGAGCACCGGCTTGTACTCATAGCGGGTGGTGAGGTATTCGCTGACCAGCAGTGGCGTGCGGGTGCTGGCCCGCAACTCGGCCAGCGCGCCAGGATCATCGGCGCGCATGAGATCCTCCAGCCAGTACGGCTCAAATGGCTCCAGCGCGCGGGCAATCTTCTTGGCCGCCGGCAGGCTCCAGAAACCGTGTCCTTCGACCATGATGTCCATCTTGTCGCCGACGGCTTCGCGAATCTGGCGGAATGGCCGAAGCGCCAGGTTCAGGTCGGCATTGCTGATGGAATGGCCATGCACGTTGATCCGCTTCGGATCGAAAAAGCCCTTGAAGTTACGCCAGTTATCCCATCCGCCGGGGTCGAGGACAAAATCAAACGGCCACAGCTTCATCCCGGTGATCCCTTCGCTGAGCAGATCCTGGGCCAGGGCGCCGGCATCAGTCATAAAGCCAACCAGGTCCTCATATTTCGGGCCCAGCGGGCCATCGGCCCCGTAGCCGGAACCGCCGCGGGTGGGCCGCCCGTAGTGCGGGCCGCCGCAGGTGTTGTAGGTTCGGATCCGTTCGCGGGCCGCGCCGCCGAGCAACTGCCAGACCGGCTGATTCGTCGCCTGACCAAAGATGTCCCACAGAGCGCAATCGATGGCGCTGAGCGCCCGAATCTCAACACCTTTTCCGGCGATGTGGGCGATGACCTCATACAGCCGCCGCCAGTGCAATTCGATGGCCAGCGGGTCGTGACCGATCAACATCGGCGCGGCAAACTGGTGGATGTACGACCGCATCGCATCCGTCATGTAGTACGTGTCGCTGTAGCCGACAAGGCCTTCATCGGTATGCACAGCCACAAAGAGAATGTGGGGGAAGTCGCCCAGGTGGATCGTTTCGAGTTTGGTAATTTTCATGCCGAAATGTTTCCTTTACGGAGCGTGTGGATCAACCCTTTTTTATTGTCCCATGTTGGGCGCTCGCGCCGTCGGTGACCGTCTCGCGAAGGGGAACGCTGGGACGTAGTCTTTCAAGCGCGTTCAGCCCGCGATTACGCCATGCTGGCGGCGATGGCGTCGATCAACTGTTCCAGACTCCCGGCGGCGACCACGGCAATGGATTCCTGATAGATCCCCGTGTCGTACACCTCGCGCGGGGGGAGATACGACGCGCCCCAGTCGGCGGCTACCGATGCGACGACGATGATCTTGTCCGGAAATCGGCGGCGCAGTTCCGTCTGCAGGAGGCTGTAGCTCTCTCCCTGGACGCCAAGCCAAAATGCGTCTCCGATTTGCCAGACCACGACCTGGAGCGGGTAGCGCTCGCCACTTGGGAGCTGCGATAGCCGGTGGAGTAGCCGATTCTTGCGCTCCGAAATGGCGCGCCGCTCGGCCGCGAGCGCTTCATCGCCGCTGGCTCGTGCCGCGGTTTCCCCGGCCACGACTCGCTCGTATTCGGCCTGCGCTTCGGCTGATGTCGGGAGTCCGGGGCGATACGCCAGCGGCTCCTGCCAGCGCGTCCGCTTCCATACGCCTTTGGCCGCGACCTCGTCCGCCGGGAGTGGCCCATGCGACCACGCGCCGAGCGTAGCCCCCGACACGACCGGGCCCACATACGAGAATCGGGTGCCATCCCCAGGCAGCGCGGTCAGCGCCGACAGCGCGGCATAGCCGAGCTCGCGTCCATTCCGATCCGCCACCGCAGGGTCGCCGACAAAACCTTCGCGCGGGCCGAGTTCGCCGCTCGCGCCCTGTAGAAACAGGCAGGGCGCGCCGGTTGCGCCTTCGACCACTTCGCGCATCGCGCCGATGTAGTCTGGGCTGATCAGGGTGTTGTCCCAGGCCAGCGTCGTGGGGTGGCAGGCGTAGTTGACAAGGGTCGCCAGGGCTATGCCGTCATCAGCCGTCACCCGCGCGACGATGACGGTGTCGTCGGCCGGGGCCCCCGGATTGAAACCGCACACAAAGGCCTGGCCCGTATCGTCCCAGAAATCGCGATTCGCCGCGAGCCCGCATCGGCCGCGTCCATACACGATTGTCGAAGGCTTCATCGCGCCAAGGCATTGATTTACCAGCGCTCCCGCCCGCTCGCCCAGTGAATGAAGGTAGCCCGGGATCAACTCGCCACCCGGCAAAGAGGCGCGCTCCAGCCCCATCAGCCCGGCGGCGTGGGTGTGCGAGAAGACCACGAGGATGGTCTCGGGAGCTTGCCCGCTTGCGCGCGCGACCCGGGCGACGAGCTGGCTGTGTTCGACCGCGCCCAGCACACAATGATCCAGGGCCAGCAAAATTTGACGCTCTCCCGCCGCGCCCAACGGTTCAAACACGGCCACCGTCGCCCGCAACGGACGATGAACCCCTGTCGCGCGCTCATGCTTCGCCGCCCCCCACATGCGGTAATAGATGCCCGCCGGCGGGGTGATATCCGCCCAGGCCAGCGCAAAACGGCAGCGGCTTTGGGGAGCGCTGACCTGGGTGATGGAGGGCGGAGGCGTGGCCATAGATTTAGCGCTCGGCGGCCGCGAGGATCCGCTCAAACAACCGGTCCACTTCGCGTATTGTTTCGTCGTCGAGCCGGAAGCCGACCGGGCCGCGCACGAGGGCATTCTTGAAAATGCCCTGCCG
>JBKJQK010000386.1:0-2548 GCA_046594095.1 Anaerolineae bacterium
CGGTCGACAACCTGTTTGCCCGCGTGCCGGCCCGGCTCAAGTTTCTGAAGTCAAACCAGACCGAGCGCGGGCACGTCGACGCGGTCGTCACCCGCTATGCGCTTGTCTTTCCGGGGATTCGGTTCAGCCTCACCCACGACGGGCGGGTCACTTTTCAGACGCATGGGACCGGCTCGCTGCGCGACGCGCTGGCCCAGACCCACGGGGCCGAGGTGGCCGAACGGCTGATCCCGCTCGGCCAGACGCCCGACCCAGTCGCCGCCGCCAGCATCCAGGTCAGCGGATTCGCCTCCCTGCCAACGCTCGATCACAATAACCGCAGCAAGATCCAACTCTTCGTCAATCGCCGGCCGGTCCAGGACATCAAGCTGTCCTACGCCGTCATCCAGGCGTATCACACCCTGCTGATGACGGGCCGCTATCCGATCGCGGTGGTGATGGTCGAGCTACCGCCCGAGGACGTCGATGTGAACGTCCATCCGGCGAAAGCCGAAGTGCGCTTCCGAGAGCCGGATGCGGTCTTCAGCGTTGTCCAGCGCGCGATCCGGCGCGAGCTGTTGGCCCGGATGGCCCCGCCCGAGCCGCCGAGCGTATTGAGCGCGGTCGATCTGCCAGGTCTGACCCGGCCGCCCGCCGACCCGAACGCGCCGATCGAAGCGGGCTGGGGCTCGGCGCGCGCGTCCGGCTGGCCGATCCTGGGAAGCCAGGACCCCGCCACTGCGACGGCGCCGTTGCGCGGCAGCGACGCGTGGGAGCGGGTCGGAATTGGGCGCCAATCCGTCGACCCGCCCCAGACCGATCGCGCGCCCACGGGTACCCGGACGCTCCCGGCCCTGCGCATCCTGGGTCAGCTCGCGATCGCCTACGTCATTGCCGAAGGCCCCGAGGGGCTGTATCTGATCGACCAGCACGCCGCCCACGAGCGGGTTTTGTATGAACGTATGCTCGCCCAGCGCGACCTCGGGCCGGTGGTCGCCCAGGCCCTGCTCGATCCGATCCCGGTGGCGATCCCAGCAGACAGCGCCTGGCGAATTGAAGAGACCCTGCCGGTTCTGCGTGATCTTGGATTTGATCTGGACCCCTTCGGGACAAATACCTATCTGGTCCGGGCGGTCCCGACGATGATGGCCCAGGATGACATCCCGACCGCGCTGCGCGAGATCGCCGGCGACCTCGAGTCGGGCGATGCGCCGCTGCGGCGCGACATCGAGGCCCGCATCCTGCGCCGGGTATGCAAGCGGATGGCGATCAAGGCCGGGCGGGTGCTGGCGCTGAGCGAGATGCAGGCGCTGGTCCGCGACCTAGAGGCCTGCGAATCGCCGCGGACCTGCCCGCACGGCCGGCCAACCATGCTTCAGATCGGGGTCGGGCAGCTCGAAAAGCAGTTCGGGCGATTGGGGTAGTTCATTTCGTAGGAAACAGTACAATCGTTTGTGATGAACAAGCATCACCGAAACGTCCGCCTTGGGCTGGCGCGCATCCTCACCCTCGTCTTCGCCTTCCTGTTGTTAGGAGCCACGCTGAGACCCGTCGCGGCCGCCGAAAAGACCCTGGAGTGGACCCGGCTGGATGTCGACATCGCCGTCCAACCCAACGGCGACCTGCGGGTCAGTGAGACGAATGTCATCAACTTCACCAGCGGTAGCTTCTCGTTCGGCTACCGTGACATCGAGCGGTCGCGGCTGACAGGCATCACGGATGTGGCCGCCACCGACGGCGGCAAGACGGCCAAGTTCGAGACCAGCACAACGGATACCGGCAAGTTCCGGATCAAGTACTACTTCAACACGCCCGCACAAAACGAGAAGCGAACCCTGATCCTGTCGTATACGGTCAAAGGCGCGACACGATACTATCCAGGCGGAGACCAGGTGTACTGGGCGGCCGTGTTCGCCGATCGGAGCGGCTTTGCGGTGCTTAACTCGACTGTCACGGTCCGGCTGCCGGCCGGCGCGACGGGCATCACCGGAGCGGTGTATGGGCCGGCCTCGCGGATCACTGGCCAGGGCGAGACCGTGGTCAAGGCCGAAGCCACCGAGCCCATCCGGAGCGGGCAGCAGATGGAGGTCCGGGTTCAATTCCCGCACGGAATTATTACCGGGAGCGCCGCGCCCTGGCAGAAGGCCTTTGACGAGCAACGGGTCTACGACGAGACGGTCAAACCCCGCAATGATTTGTTATTCATAACCTTGAGCCTGCTCACCCTTCTGGGCGGCCCGGGCCTGATCGTTCTGATGTGGTACCTGCGCGGGCGCGATCCCAACGTGGGCCTCGTCGCGGACTACCTGAACGCGCCGCCCAATATCTCGCCGGGCATTGCCGGGGCGCTGGTCGACGAGCAGGCCGATCTGCAGGATGTCATCGCGATGCTGGTCGATCTGGCCCAAAAGGGCATCCTGATCATGAAGGAGGCCGATGCGCCCCCCGTGAAATCATGGACCTTCGAGCGCGGACCGAGTTTCGGCGCGCCCATTTCCGACCCCGAGCAACGGTTGGTGATTGCGCTGGGCCTGGCCAAAGGCGAATCCATCAGCCTGGACGACCTCAA
>JBKJQK010000402.1:0-3694 GCA_046594095.1 Anaerolineae bacterium
CATCATTACGCCCGTCCGGGGCCAATCCCTGGGGGGCAGCGTCACCGTCCAGGGGACAGCGAACTATCCGGGATTTGCCCGGTATGAGCTGGCGTATGGGCTTGAACCGGACCCGAAAACGTGGCAAAGCATCGGCGGTGATGTCCAGCCGGTCGACAACGGCCTTCTTTCGACCTGGAACACCCGCGCGCTGACGACCACGGAATACGCACTCCGCCTGCAGGTCTTCGGGGCCGATGGCAAGTTTGTCGAGAGTGTGGTCCGGAATCTGAAGGTCGACAACTCCGTCGCCCCAACCGCAGCCGCCCCCACCGGCGGCGCGACGCCAGCGCCACGCGCGACCGCGACGCTCGCGCCCGCGCTAGTGGATGTCGGGGCGATCCCGCGCGCCTTTGTGCGCGGGGCTGAACTCGTCGGACTTGCCTTTCTCGCCCTGGGGGCCTACTTCATCCTCAAGAAGCTGATCGGACTCGTTCTGCGCCGCGTGTTTCGCCGCCGCACAGACTACGGGGCCTAGCCGATGTCAGATGAAATCCGCTGGCGGGTGATCGCCGGACTGGGAAACCCGGGCAAGCAATACGCCCGAAACAGGCATAACGTCGGCTTCCTGGCCGTCGACTATCTGGCGCACAAGCACGGGTTGGCCTTCACCAAGATGATGAACCACGGGCTGGTCGCCCAGGGTGTGATCTCAGGCGCGCGGGTGGTTCTTGTCAAGCCTCAAACCTTCATGAATGACAGTGGCGCGACCATCGGGCCACTCGTGAAGTTCTACAAGACAGCGCCGGCCGATCTGGTCGTTGTCTATGACGAGCTCGACCTGCCCTTTGGGCAACTGAGGATGCGGCCGTTTGGCAGCGCCGGCGGCCACAACGGGATGAAGTCGATTATCCAGCGCATCGGCGGGCAGGAGTTTCCGCGCATCCGGGTGGGAGTTGGACGGCCGCCCGGGCGCCAGGCGCCCAAAGACTACGTTCTGGATGACTTCGGCCGCGAGGAAGCCGCCGAGCTGGATGACGTCTTTAAGCGGATCGAGGCCGGGGTCTCACGCTGGATTTCGGAAGGGCTGGACATGGCCATGAACATGCTCAACCCGAAGTCAAGCGCCCCCGCCAAACCAAAGACCGACGTCCCGCGCTAACGTCCGGCGCCGAGCCATTTCGCGGCCAGCCGCTCGAGGGTGCCATCCGACCGCATCCGCTCAATGTGGCCGTCCAATTCGCTCCGCAATCGCGCGTCATCCGCCCGCGTAGCAATGACGAAGCTGCGCGACTCGATCCGTTGAAGGGGCAGTTTGCCCTCGCCTCGAATCCGCTGAATCGGCTTCCACGCGTCGAGTTCATCGACCAGCGCAGCATCGGCAGATGCAGGCATCCCGCCCAGCGCCTCCGAGTCGTCCATTACCGCGACCCGAATCAATCCAGGCACTCTGCGCTCCCACCGCCGCGCGATCTGATCGGCCGGAGATCCGAGAGCGACCGCGAGTCGCTGCCAGGCGAGACAATCGGGCACGGCCGTCGCCTCGGTACAGGCACCCACCAGCATGAGTCCAGACACAAAGTACGGCTGGGTGTAGCCAATATCACGCGTCTGCGAAGCGTCCGGAACCAGGGCCGACAACGAGACGTCCATCTGTTCCGTACGAAGCGCATCGTAGAAACCATCGTAGCCAACCGGCTCCGCCCACAGTGTCAAGCCCATCCTGCGGGTCAGTTCGCGGGCTAGGTCCGCGTCATAGCCCTGCCAGCCCTCGGCCGTGAAATACGAGAACGGCTGATAGGACGGGTCGATGCCCACCCGGAGGCCGCCGCGGGCCAGCGCCAGCGCCCAACGCCGGTCGGCCTCCTTTTCGGCGGCAATCCGCGGAACGACGACCGCTCCCGCGAATGCGAGGATGCCCAATACGGTCAAAAAAAGAACGGTTCGCCGAACTGCCACGGCACGATCATACCGACTTTGCCGCCCCGGCCCCGCATCACGGCCATTCACGTGATCGGGCGATCGCCGGAAGCTCGAGGGCGCCGGTCAACGATCAGTGAACGTAGACCAGCGTGCCGACGGGCGTCCATCGGAAGAGCTGGCCCGAGAAGGGCACCGGCAGATTCACGCAGCCGTGGCTCATCCGATTGCCGAAGTTGTTGTGCCAGTATGCCCCGTGGATGGCATAGCCGCCATAGAAGTACATGGTGTAGGGGACATTCGGCAGGTTGTATCCTGGCCCGCGCATCCGGGTGCTGACATACTTCACGTAGACGCGGAAGTTTCCCCGCACGGTAGGATGGGCCCAGGTTCCGCTCGAGATCTTCGACGACATCACGACCCGGCCGTTCTCCCACGCATAGAGCATCTGTGTGGAAAGCTCCACCTCGATCCACTTGGCCGGGCGCGCGGATGCCGGATTGGCGATCGATACCTCATCAAATTTAAACTGGTGGCTTTTGCGCAGCGAGTCATGGTCGTCGCTTGCTGCGTTTTCTCTGTAGCCCGGGGGAAAGTCAATCGCGGAGTCGTCGCTCGCGGCGGCGTCAGCGATAGATCCATCGTTGGCCAACCCGGCCGGCACCGGGTCGAGACCCGTCTCAGCCTGAACACCCGAGTGGCCCATGCCAATGAGCGACAGCGCGGCGAGGACGGCGATAAAGATGCGGAACGGGTTGAAGACTGATCGGTTTACCATGGTTTCCTTTGATTGGAGAAATCATTATCGGCCCAATGGCAAAAGACGCAAGGCCCCTCAGTTCCGGCGAAAAGAGCGCCGATTTCGGACCGCATTCGGGCATCGCCCCAGGTCGCGGACCGGCGCTCTTACGGCTTCTCATGCCGAACAAAACAAGTAAGGCCGTCGACGATTCCCTGCGCGACCGTTTCTGCCCTCCGGGTGAGAACGAGGCGGTCGAGGTTCAGGAAGCCGGTCTCGATGATGGCCGCCGGAGTCTGCGGCGCGATCTCATAGAACGCGTGGTAGCGGGTCATATCGAACGTTATGGTATTCCTATTGAATCGCAAACCGGTCGACGCGCCATAGCGCGCGCGCAAGCAAGCCACCAGCCGGTCCTCTTCCGCCGGCACCTTGCTGTCGAACACCCGGGCCACTTTGAAACCCGTCGCAAGATCGTTTACATAGTCGCACGAGTCGGCGTGAATCGAAATCAGGGCAGCGGCCTTGTAATCCTTCAGGCGCGAGTCGAATTCATCCAGCACGTCGACGATGTAGCCGCTGGTTCGAAGTTGGGTGGCAACTCGAATGGCATGATCGAAGTTGACCTCGGCTTCGGTCAGCCCGTCCTGGCAAACCGTGCCAGTGTCATTGGCCCGGTGGCCGCTCACGATTCCGATCCTGGCCCCGCCGGGTGTTGGCGCCAGGAGAGCCGGCGCGGACCGTGTGGCGCCCGCGGCGGCGGGCGCCACGGCGCGGAGCGCGTTGAGGCTCTGGAATGCCGCAAGACCCAGAGCGCCAAGCGAGAACACAACAATGAACCACACAAACGCCCGCCGGGCGCCAAATCCGATCGGCACGGACGGAGCCGGCCCGGCTTCACCGCCCACACGACGAGCCGCAGTTGCGGCATGGCGCTTGCCGGCCGACTGGGTGCGCCGTATTCCCTCGCGCTGGGTGCGCTTGCGATTCCCGTTGTCGGTTTTGGGGCTCATGACAGGGGCCGATGATAGACCGGCAGCGGATTCCCCGTTTGGC